>JAAXHF010000219.1:0-7371 GCA_012271025.1 Deltaproteobacteria bacterium
GAGCGCTCGCTGATCCAGACCATTGGCCGGGCGGCCCGCAATGTCAACGGTCAGGTCTTGATGTATGCGGATACGCTCACCGTCTCCATGCGCCGGGCTCTCGACGAGACCAAGCGCCGACGGCGGATTCAGTCGGCCTACAACAAATGCCACAAGATTACGCCCCAGAGCATTCAGAAGGCCCTGGCCTCGCCCCTGGTCAAGGTCTACGACGCCGACTATGCAGACGTTCCAGCCGTAGCTGAGGACAGCCCGGACTATGTGTCCGCCCAGCAGCTGGCCAAACAGATTGAAGACACCCGCAAAGCCATGCAGCAGGCTGCGGCCGCCCTGGAGTTTGAACAGGCCGCCGAGCTGCGCAACCGTTTACACGCCCTGGAACAGCAGAGCCTGGGGCTGTCCGCCCCGACCGGCAAAGGGGATCGTGATAACAATCAGAATCCAAAGGACACCACGATTGTCACGCAAACTACCGACCGTCGAACGACGAAGAAGGGCCGCCGGGCGAGCAGAGCCCGCGCCAAGACCACCACTCGTCGCCGAGCCTCATTGCAAGAATAACTATGCCGACTCACAAGAAGAAGCCGTTCACTCCCTCTCCCGAACTCACCCGCGCCCGGACGATTCTCGAGGCCGAGGCCGAGGCCATTCGGGCTCTTCCGCTCACCGCCGAGTTTGTCCACGCGATTGACATCTTGCAGCGCTGTAAGGGCAAGGTCATCACCACCGGCATGGGCAAGGTCGGCATCGTGGCCCTGAAGGTCGCCACCACCCTGTCATCGACCGGCACGCCGGCCTGTTTTCTGCACCCCGGAGAAGCCGCCCACGGCGACCTTGGTCTGGTCACCAAAGACGATGTCATGATCACCTTCTCCAACAGCGGCAAAACGCGGGAGGTGATTGAAATGCTCGACCGGGCCAAGGCGCTCAACAGCATGCCGCTCATCGCCATCACCAGCCACCCGCGTTCGCCCATCGCCCGCCAGAGCGACGTGGTGCTGCGTATCGGCGCGATCAAAGAACCCTGTTCACTCGGCCTGACCCCGTCATCGAGTACAACCGCGATGATGGCGTTGGGTGACGCCCTGGCCCTGGTGCTGATGGACAGAAAGCGTTTTACCAAGGCCGACTACGCTAAATTCCACCACGGCGGCTATCTGGGCCGAAAGGCCCGCAAAGAGGCCCGCCAGGAAAATGGAGTGAGGTAAAGCGTCTCAGGCAGAGCCATGGACTGGAAGAAGGATTGCGTCCAGTGCCAGACACTTTCAACTATCCTGCGGTGATCGAACGTGACGAAGACGGCCGGTTTGTCGTCACGTTTCCAGACTTCGGGTGGGGGGCCACTGATGGAGCGACCCTTGAGGAAGCGCTGGACGAGGCGAAGGACTTACTGCGGGAGCTGATTACCGCGACGATGCGCAAGGGCCGCCCCTTACCCGCGCCGTCGCGCGCCAGTAAGCGACGGCTGTTAGTCATTCCGCCGTTACAGATCGCGCTCAAAGCGGCCCTCTACGAAGCCTATCGCCAGGCCAACATCTCGCAACGCCGCCTCGCCCGCGACCTGAACATTGCTGAGAACGAGGTGCGACGAATGTTGAACCCGGACCATGCCACAAAGGCCGGCACCATCGACGCGGTGTTACGGCGGCTCGGCGCACGGCTCTCTCTGACCGTTGATAAGGCGGCTTAGGGGGTGCCTTGGCCCGCGATCCTCCTGGGCGGCCGATGACGTTCGGTTATGTCTACTTTGGGTGGTTGCTATCACGGATCAATGGGGGAGCGTGGGCAGGCCGGCTCATTGACCCGCAGATACTCGTCAATGAACATGTCCGTTAGTAGTGAAGCCGTGGAGAGGATATAGTCAGCATTGCTACCACTCTGCCCTGTCATACTCTTATTCCAGGTAGTGGCGGCGTTCGCCATCTCGCTTATAGGATCGAAGAGCATCTTCCGAAACTCTAAACGTACGCTGAACGCTATACCCTGGACGTTGACGTTCACATACAGAACCGGAATGATCCTACTAGTCCCATAGAGGCGCGCAGCGCGGAGCTTACTGCGTACTGTCGTTGCTATGTCCCCCCTTGTCAGGCCAATTTCTGCCGCGCCATGAGGCAACTCCTCAACGAGCAGATTCACTGGCTCGCATACATTCCCCAGCCGAAAAGTATCGTCAGCAGATATTGGCGTTGCTACGACTAGGAGAGCCACCACGACACCCCCCACAAGCTTCAGACGGCGATGTTGCATCGTGTGTTTTTCCTCTCACATTTCGGTGTCTGACGGCCGTCGGGCAATCATCGGCCAAGCTCCCCACGTTGGATAAGCGGGCCATCCCCGACCGTGGCCGTCCTTATGCCGGAAATGACGGTTGTTTTGCCGTTGCCCGGCCCATCGTGAGCGCCGCATGGCCTCGGGTCGAGAATGCGCCCTGGGTGACTTCGAGTTGGGCCTGTAATCAAGCAGTAATTGCATGTCAGGCGTCTACTTCCGCATAGAATTTTTCGACCGTATCTGGTGAAACTTTAGCAGGAGCGCATGACCTTCTTTTTCGCCTAATATCGTCAAGAGTGCGTCGTCAAGCGTAGCCAGAATCTGGGCTTCGTGTGGACTCGGGGACACCTCCGGCTGATAGTAGATACTTAGCAAGGTCACGACTTTCCTTTTGTATTCGTCGGGGTCCTCACGCGTGAGATCCACCAGGGCATGGATTCCGCCGATACGCATAGAATCAAGATCGTGGCCGAGCATTTCGATGGCGCGCTGGTATCGGTCAGAGAACAAGCCCCTTTGCGCGATTTCGGCTTGCCGCTGCGCAACCATGCTGCGCCAGACCGCTAAGCCCATTGCCAGAGGTGCACCCCAGATCAGGACAAGGTTTCTGATGGTCGCGGTCGCGGAAGGTTCCCCCTCAGAGAGGGCGTTCCAAAAGCAGAACGAAAAACCTATCGCCGCAAGGACGTAAACTGCGATGGCGACGGCGATTTTTACTCCCATATCACTCCATCATCCTTCGCCGCTGAATCCGGCCCTGGGAGCCTTTGTGTGGAGTTCGTTTCTCCCTTCACGCCCCCCTCTGCAAAACCAGTTCAAAGCACTGATGTCAGGAGGCCAGCGCCCATCATGCCTATTCCTCCGGCAGGCGATACATCCGAATCGGATGCGGGGTGCGCTGGAACTCGGGCAGATTCCGCCACGGCCGGCCGGCTGTCACCCCGCCGTCAACGGCCAGGGCTTGGCCGGTCACAAAGCTCGCATCGTCGCTCGCCAGCCACAGTGCGGCCCGGGCGATTTCTTCGGGCTCGCCGACCCGATTGAGGGCGTGCATGCGGGCGGCGTTTTCCCGCAGAGCCTGCACCTGCTCCGCCCTGGGCTCGGGCCGGCCAACCGCCAGCGGGGTCACAATCGCGCCCGGACAAATGCAGTTGACCCGAATTCCGTACTCGCCCAACTCCAAGGCCACCGACTTGGTCAGCTGCACCACCCCGGCCTTGGCCACGCTGTACAGGTGGGGCGCCATACCGGCCTCCAGACCGGCCGCGCTGGCCGTGCTGATGATGCTGCCCGCGCGCTGGCGCTTCATGACCGGCGCGGCGTGCTTCATGCCCAGAAAGACGCTCTTGAGCAGCACGTCAAAAGTCATGTCGTACTCTTCGACCGGGGTCGTCTCAATCGGACCCAAAGCGCCCCCAAAGCCCGCGTTGTTGTACACACAGTCGAGCCGACCCCAGCGCGACACGACCGTATCAATCGCTCCGCTGACCTCGGCCTCGCGGGTCACGTTCACCTTCAAGAATGCGGCATCTTGCCCCAGGCTGGCAGCCAGCTCCTGCCCCTTTTCCTCCTGGAGGTCGGCGATCAAAACGCGGGCGCCCTGTTCGACAAACAGCCGCACCGTTGCCGCGCCGATCCCGCTCGCCCCGCCCGTGATTATTGCCGTCCGGCCATCAAGTTTTCCCATCCAGACCTCCTGAGTGTGGTGTAGCGTCTTGCGCCTGCGGCCTGTCCTGAGGCGACAGGTCAAGCACGTAAAAGACCAGATCCCAGGTCTGGTCTTCGGTCAGGGCATCGCTGTACGACGCCATTGAGGAGCCGTCCATACCGGTCATCAGGCGCTGAAACACCGCCTGGGGGCTGAAGCCGCCACGAAAACGCCATTTATCCGTCAAATCCCGAGGTGTGATCGGCTCGCCCTCAGAGGTTTTCAGGTCCTGGCCGGAGCGGCCGTCGCCCTTGCCGGTATCTCCGTGGCAACTCGCGCAGCCCGAGTCATCGTAGAGCTGAGCCCCGCGCGCAATACGCTCGGCAGAGGCCGCCGGAGGAGCCGGCAGAGCCAGGGGACGCGGGGCCGGGTCGCGTTCAAAGCGGGCAGAAAACCGCTTTATATAGGTCACCACGTCGCGGATGTCGGCCGGGCTCAAAAAAGCCTGAAACGCGGGCATCCCGCTGCCGGCCAAGCCGTGGGCCACCGAGCGGTAGACATCCTCATCGGTCGGCAGCTGACCGGTCGGGGTCGAACGGTAGCGGAAACGGGCCTGCGTAAAATCACGCGGTCGAGGACTCAAGTGTGCAGCAAACACCCCCTGACCGTCGCCCCGAATCCCATGACAGCCGCTGCACTGCCGTTCATACACGGCTTGTCCGGGTGAGGTGGCCGTTGGCTCAGGGCCGGGCTCGGAGGCAGGGGGCTGCGGGGCGGGTTGGTCAGATTGAGTATGGGCCTGCAAAAACTCGGCAATGTGGCAATCAGTCACAAAGCTGCTCAGGTCGAGCCACAGCCGCTCGGCCGAGTAGGTCACGACGCGGCCCGAGCCAAAACTGACCTCAGCAGACTGTCCGTCCGGCGTGATAGCCGACACATGGGCCGACACACGAGCCGACAGGCGGGTGTCAGCCAAGCTGTCGAAAAACGCCTGCCACGGAGCGGGGGAGCTCGGGTCGAGCATGGCCAGACGCTCGGCCAGATTTATCCCGTAGACGCCTCCGCGTTCGGCAAAAAACTCGGGAAAATCCACGTCCCGCCAGTTGCGTTCGGCAATCAGATGGCCCAGGGTCTGACCCATGGGCAGCGTGACCTGAGCTTCCCACTCCGTGCCCTCGGCCCACACAAGGCTGACGCCCGCGCCGGCGCGAAAACCGAGCAGCCGCGACGTGAACAGCTGGCGATCATTGGCCCAGGCCAGAAAGGTCGGCCAGCGCGGATCGTCGGGCCGTATCGTCAGAGCGGCGTCCGAATCAGAGCTGGCGCAGCTGCGGGCTCGGACGGCGTCACCGTCGGGTGCGGCCTGGCCAAAAGCCGCACAGACGCACACCAGGGCGAGGCACAGCAAGACAGATGGACGAACCATCTCCGGCCCCAGGCGCTCAGCCAAGGATACTCGCGAGGACAGACATCATCGAACGTCACGAGGAGCCTGGCCGTCCACTTTGATACTCAGCTCGCGCAGCTGCTTGGCATCGACCTGGCCGGGGGCGTTCGTCATCAGACACACGGCCTTGGCGGTCTTGGGAAAGGCGATCACCTCGCGCAGCGAGTCCGCCCCGGCAAACAGCATGGCCAGACGGTCAAAGCCCAGCGCAATGCCCCCGTGGGGAGGCGCCCCATAGGACAGCGCCTCCATCAGAAAACCGAATTTCTCCTGGGCCTCGACCTCGTCTATGCCCAGCAGGCCGAACATCTTCTGCTGGATGTCCTGGCGGTGGATTCTGATGCTGCCGCCGCCTAGCTCCACCCCGTTGAGGACCAGATCATAGGCAAAGGCTCGGGCTTTTCCGGGCTCGGTGTCCAGCAGCCCAAGGTCGCTGTCGTGCGGCGAGGTGAAGGGATGGTGCATGGCCGTGTAGCGCTGGGCCTCGGCGTCATACTCGAGCAGCGGAAAATCCGTTACCCACAGGAAGTTGAACTCTTCTTTGGGGATGAGGCTCAGGGCGTCTCCCAGGTGCAGCCGCAGCCGGGACAGGACATCGCATACCACCGGCTCGGCATCGGCCACAATCACCACCAGGTCGCCCTCGTGCAGATCCAGGGCTGCCTCAATGGCGTGTTTATCCTGGTCGCCGACAAATTTGGCCAGCGGCGACTGCCAGCCGGACGCGGTCATCCGAAACCAAGCCAGCCCCTTGGCCCCGAAACTGATCGCCAGCGGCGTCAGATCGTCAATCTCTTTGCGCGAAAACCCGGCCTTGGGGACGACAATGCCGCGCACCACTCCGCCGCCGGCCACCACGTCGCGGAAGACCTTGATGTCGGTGTTTTTGAACAGCTCGGTCAGCTCCTGCAACTCCAGACCAAAGCGGATATCCGGTTTATCGGTGCCGTAGCGGGCCATGGCCTCGGCATACGGCAGGCGCAGGAAGGGGGTCGGCGGCTCAAAGCCCTTGACCTCTCGACACAGCCGCACGGCCATGCCCTCGATCAGGCCAAAAATGTCATCGGGCCGGACAAACGACATCTCAACGTCAATCTGGGTGAACTCCGGCTGTCGGTCGGCGCGCAGATCCTCATCCCGAAAGCAGCGCACGATCTGGAAATACTTGTCCACGCTGCTGACCATCAGCAGCTGCTTGAACAGCTGCGGCGACTGGGGCAGGGCAAAAAATCCGCCTGGGTTGACGCGGCTCGGAACCAGATAGTCGCGCGCGCCTTCGGGCGTACTGCGGGTCAGGATCGGCGTCTCGATTTCCAGGAAGCCCTCCGTGTCCAGGTAATCCCGGACAATCTTGGCCAGACGGTGGCGCAGACGCAGATTCTCGAACATCCTGGGCCGTCGCAAATCCAGATAGCGGTAGCGCAAACGGGTATTCTCGGTTGGCTCGGTTTCGTCCTCAATCGGAAATGGCGGCGTGCGGGACGGATTCAGGATGCGCAGTTCATCGACGACCAGCTCGACCTCGCCGGTCGGCAGATTGGGGTTGATCGTGTCCGCCGAGCGCCGCTCCAGATGCCCCTGGGCGGCCACCACAAACTCGGCCCGCAGCGCCTTGGCCCGGTTATGAGCGGCCGGACTGACCTGCGGATTACACACAATCTGGACCAGCCCCGAGCGGTCACGCAGGTCAATGAAGGTGACGCCGCCGTGATCACGCTGAGAGTGCACCCAGCCCATCAGCACCATTTCTTGCCCCACCTGACTGCTCCGAGGGGCTCCACACGGACAGCTGCGCTGCCAGTCGCCTAAAGATTCCACAGTGTCTCCCTTATGCTGCATACGGAAAAGGAGGAACGACCGAGCTGCCGTCCCTCCGAACAAGACACGCTATTGTGCCAAAAGTGCACGCTGATAACTAGCCCGTCACGCGGCAGGCTACCGTCCGAATTTGCCGCTGAACTGCTGAATTTGCTGAGCGGTAGGGGCGGGTTTCAAACCCGCC
>JAAXHF010000219.1:7474-12611 GCA_012271025.1 Deltaproteobacteria bacterium
GGGCGGGTTTCAAACCCGCCCCTACTGACCGCCGCGCAAAAGATGGGCGGTGACGACCAGCTGAGCAAGCAGCACTCAGCGTCCGCTTTGTCTGTGCCTGGCAATATCGCGTTCCAGCTTGTCCACATACGGGGCGACATCCGGCTCAAACGCCGGGTGCTGGCACAGCCTGGCATAGTGGGCAAATGCGCGCGGAAATTGAGCCGGAATATCGTCGTGAAAGACACATTCCAAGCCCTGTTCGGCCAGGCGAGTCGCCTGGACCTTCTCGTTTGAGAACAGCGTCAGTTCGGCGACAAAGCAGATATCGGCCAGCGTGATGGCATCGCCGACCAGGAACTGCCGGTCTGGCGCCAGGCCCCGCTCAATCCCGGCCAGATAGACCCCAAAGGCGTCTCGCATTCTGGCCTGGAGGTCGGCCGGCAGCGAACCCTTGGCCAGGGCCAGGAGATACAGCTGCATATCCCGGGCAAAGACCAGGCTGGTGTCGAGAAAGCTGTCGATACGTGCCGCAGCATAGGCGTCCGTGCCGTACACGGGATAGCGGTCCTGGCCCAGGCGGGCCACGGCTCGCATGATGCTGTTGGATTCAAAGATGCCGACCCTGCCGTCCGGGCTGAAGGCGGCCGGCACGGTGCCGAACGGATGGGCGTCCAGAAACGCCTCGGTCTTGTATAAGCGGCCCGAAAAGCCGGTTCGCCCCTGCCGTTCGGTCGTCTGTGGCGCCTCGCGTTCCTCATCGGTCAGCGGCCGGGCCTCAAAGTCCCACAACCACTCCGACAACTCGCGCGGTTTGGCGCCTCTGAGGTCGAGCCGGACACCGCACAGCCGCGCGGCAATGGTGGCTTTCCAAATGCGAGGGTTGGGCAGATACGAAAAGATGCGCAGATCAAACTCCGGCGTCCCGGACATGGCCACAAGAACCGCCTTTCGTGAAAGGGGGGACGATCCCTGCTCGGGAGTCAGCCTCACCCACCTTTCGGGTACTGGGGGCAAACCTACACAGCCTGCCGCCGGGCGTCCAGCGCGGCACGCTGCCATACCCCTGCCTGAGCAAGGTCGTGCCGTCTAAAAAATTGTCGTATGGAAACCTTGCCTGCCGACCGCGCGGGTCCGTGCCGCTACGTCGGCTGTGGATACCGACCGGTCACGTCTTTATAGCCGTGCAGGTGGGTTGGCGTGACGTGGACGGTCAACACGCCTGCCCCGCTGTTGATTTGCCCGTAGGTCTCGGCTAACGCCTGTCCCATATAGCGCCCGCCAATCCGTGTCGCCCAGTAGCGCCCCTGGTCCGCATCATCGGACATGACGGCTGTGCCGGCGAGTTCGACATACGCGAACGGTGTCACCTCATCATCGACACACACGCTGACCCGGGGCTCGTGACGGATATTGCGGGCCTTGATCGAGTCAGGCCCAGTCATAAAGACCAGGGTCTCGCCCTCAAGATCGTACCAGACTGGTACGACCAGGGGCCGGCCATCTTTCCGCACGGTGGCGAGCTTGCCGGTTCGCACCGGATTGCGTAAGAAACTCCAGCATTCTTCAGGGGTCATGCGTTCCATGCCTGCTCCTCCCTCTGACCTGATGGGCTGGGTTCCGCATCGAGCGCCAGCCGTCTGCGAGTCTGTCACAGCCAAGGTTTTGTGCGCAAGCCCAGACCGAGAGCGCTGACGAGTCTGCCGACACCGGATCTCCTCCCGACTTCTTTTCCCTGCCACGAGGGTTTGGTATGCAGGGTATTCAGAAAGGAGTAACACCATGTCAACAGCTGTATCTCACACGAACGATCTGCCTGTCTTGCCAGGTCGCCTGGGCAATCCTGACCAGGTCTTGAAGACCGACCCGCGCACCGACCCCCGCCTGGTTGCCGCCTGTGCGCCCTTTAAGCTCGACGTGGCTCTGCCGCCCGTGCCGGTCAGCGCGGACTCGCCCTTGTCGGAAAAGCTCGACTTCTGTGCGGCAAGCGAGGCCGGCATGACAACGACGTTCACTGCCCAGTTCGCGGATTTGCCGGCAATTCCGAATGTTGAGCGGCGGACCGAGGTCATCACCGGCGTGGACGGGAACGCCATCAATCTGTACATTCACATGCCCCAGAACATGTCCGGCCCGCTGCCGTGTGTGTATCATATGCACGGCGGCGGCATGGTTATCCTGACAGCCGACGATCCCGGGTATCGACGCTGGCGCGATGAACTCGCGGCCTGCGGCATGATCGCCGTTGGTGTGGAATTCCGGAATGGCGCGGGCAAGCTTGGCAACCATCCGTTTCCGGCCGGTCTCAACGACTGCACGAGCGGACTGCAATGGGTGTTTGACAATAAAGCGAGCCTGGGGGTCTCCAAGATTATTGCGTCCGGTGAGTCTGGCGGCGGGAACCTGGCGCTGGCCACGTGTTTGCAGGCCAAGCAGGACGGACGCCTCGAACAGATTGCCGGCGTCTACGCCTTGTGCCCGTACATTTACGGCAGCTGGGCACAGCCGGGCAAAGAGCTGCGCTCGCTCTACGAGAACAACGACTACCTGATCAACCGCCACCAGATGGGGGTGCTGGCGAGCGTGTATGACCCTGAGGGCAAAAACGCGAAGAATCCGCTGTGCTGGCCGTACTGGGCCACAGGCGAAGACCTGCACGGGCTGCCCCCGCACGTCATCTCGGTCAACGAGTTAGACCCTCTGCGGGACGAGGGGCTCACATACTACCAGATGCTCATGGCGGCGGGGGTGCCGGTATACAGCCGGACCGTCAACGGCACATGCCACGCCGCGGATGTCCTTTTCCGCAAAGCCATCCCCGACGTATACGCGGCCACCATCCGCGATATCAAAGGCTTTGCGGATGCGCTGTAGGTCCGGCGCAGGGGGCGCAGTGTCATGGAACGGATTGCGTCGCCTGTTCCTGTGCTGGGGCCCTCTTCGCGGACAGGGAGGTCTGCACAACACACAACCCGCTCCGAGCTACGATCTGGCGGGCATGGCAACGCCACCGAAGGAGGCGAACAGTGATCCGTGTCACCGAAGCAATGCGACAGGCGTTCTCGAACGATGGCGTGATCAAAGCCGAGGGGCTGTTGAGCCCCTCTGAGCTGGCAGAGTGTCGGCGTTGTTTTGACTTCAACCTGGCCAACCCAAGCCCAACGGCCTACGAGGTGTACGAAGGCACGAGCGATTCGCACTACAACGATCTCGGAACCGCCAAATCGCTCGCCGTCTACCGACCGATGCTGGAGAAACTGGGGTTCGCGGAGTTTCTCGCAGACCTCTGGGGGTCGGAGCATGTGTGGTATTTTGGCGAGGAGATCTTTGTCAAAGATGGCGGCAAAGCCGGCCGTACCCTGTGGCACCAGGACACGCCCTATTTCCCGGCCGAAGGGGCGCATCTGGCGAATATCTGGATCAGTTTTGAGGCCCTGCCGGCTCGGAACGCCCTGGAAGTCGTCAAGGGCTCCCATATCGGCCCCATGTACGATGGGGCGGCGTTTATGGACGCCAAGGACCCGACACGGCCCCTGTGGGGCGCCGAGCATTTCCCACGCTTGCCGGACATCGAAGCCGAGCGGGCCAGGGAGCCCGATTCGTGGGACGTGCTGTCTTGGGATTTGGAACCTGGTGATGCCGTCGTGCTGCATTCAGGAGCCTTGCACGGCGGAGCGCCGGTCGATGCCGCCTGCCCGACCCGCCATACCGTCGTGCTGCGTTTCTTCGGTGACGATCTCCGCTATCGGCCCTTCCCGGACGCCAAACCCGATTACTTCATGGATCTGCGCGCCTTTGATGTCGGCTCGCTGAAAGCCGGCGCTTTGTACAGAAACGAGCATTTCTTGCAGCTGCGTTGAGACCGCTCGCAGGGAATGGCAACGGGACTGTCAACGGAACGAAGGGCTTGATTATGGACTTTGATCTGCTTTCGCTGACACTGCGGACGCGATCCTGGTGCTTTGCCGGACTAAGGCGAACCCACGAGAAAAACCATGGCGACTATTACGTGCAAATGCAGTTCCGTTCGTATCGACTTCCCCGCAAACACAGAGCTTTTCCGACACGAATGTTGTTGCCATGATTGCATCTCGGCCCTGTGGTATGCGACTCAGCGCGGCGGCCCAGAATATCCGCACAATCTATGTGCGGACTGCTGCTGGCTGCCGAACGACTTTCGCATCATGACGGGCGAAGAGAAACTGGGCGCATTCATGAATTATGAGTCGGCTGATACCACACGTTTCTATTGCAAAGCGTGCTGGACGGTGCTGTTCGGCGACCATCCGTTCTATGAGAAAAGGATTCTCGTGTCACAGGTAGCCGCGTACAAAGAATTCGAAGGCCTGACGAACGTTGTCCGGATGGAGCCCCAGGCCCGGCATTTCCTGAAGGACCTCAATGAAGAACAAATTGCGGCATTACCGCCCTGGCTTGGCGACCCATCGCACGTGTACCGGGGCGCTGCGAAGAATTTGCTCGAACACTTTCCCACGATGAAAGCCGCGGGCGGCGAAGGCATCGAAATGAACGCACAGATTCTGCTGGATAAAGTCGGCGGCGCTTTCGTGCCCACGGATGAAGCGCGGTTATCGACGGGCCCACCTTCTCTCAGGCGGCAAGCGGCCGTACAGGCGGGCGAAAACGATTAGTTCCGATTGATTCTCACCTTTGTCAAAATTCGTTTCGTGTTTCTTGATTTCACGGAACTCAGAACGGCGCCATGGCCCCTGCGCATGGCGTTTGAAGTGTGGGCCATCTCGGTCTGTGTCACCCTCATGAAAAACGACGGATCTCTCACAGGTCCAAAGAGTGAAGTTTGAAGCAGCGTAACAGAGAGAAAAAGAGGGGCAAGGAATTCGATGTCATTAAGCCATGGTCGTCACTATCTTGCCATTCCGGGTCCTTCGGTGATTCCGGACCGCGTCCTGCAGGCAATGCACCAGGCTGCACCGAATATCTATGAGGGCGCCCTCCACGAAATGGTGGAAGGCATGATTCCGGATTTGAACCGGGTGGCCAGGAGTTCCGGGGAAGTCGCCATCTACATCGCCAACGGGCACGGCACCTGGGAGGCGGCCCTGACTAACATCCTCTCGCGCGGGGATAGGGTGCTCGCCCTGGCTACGGGACGCTTCGTCGTATTCTGGGCCAGCAT
>JAAXHF010000439.1 GCA_012271025.1 Deltaproteobacteria bacterium
GTCAACGGCAAACGCCGCCACCGCTCTGCGGTCATTGCCTTCTCCGCGGACGGCAGCAATCGTGGAACGCAGGGCGCCGACCTGTCCGTCATCCCGGCCATCGCCCTGGAGCAGGTCGAAGTCCTGCGTGACGGCGCCGCCGCCCAGTACGGCTCGGACGCCATTGCCGGTATTGTGAACTTCAAGCTGAAGGAGGCGGCCGAGGGCCTGTCGCTGCACACCAGCTGGGGCCAGACCTACCACGGCGACGGCGACAAGGTGCAGGTGGCCGCCAACCTTGGCCTGCCGCTGACCGACAAGGGGTTTGCCAACTTCAGCTTTGAGTTCCTGAACGCCGACGAAACCAGCCGCAGTGTGCAGCGCCGGGACGCGCGAGCCTTGGTTGAGGCCGGCAACAGGGACGTGCGGCGGCCGGCGGCCCAGATCTGGGGCGCACCCGAAATCCAGTACGACTCCAAGTTCTTCGCCAATCTCGGCCTCGACCTGGAGGCCATCAAGGCCCGGCTGTATGCCTTTGGCAACTATGCCGAGCGGCGGGTCGAGGGCGGCTTTTTCTTCCGCAATCCCAATACGCGCGGCGGTATCTTCCGGGGTGACCCGCTGGCAGACGGCACGCCCACCGTCCGGGTGGCCGACCTGTCGGGCAGCGGGCTCGGCTGTCCGGCGGTGCCGGCCACCCCGGCGGCCGACTACACGAGCGTGGATCTGCCCGAGCACTGCTTCCTGTTCAACGAACGTTTTCCAGGTGGCTTTACGCCGCGCTTCGGCGGCACCCTCCAGGACTGGAGCATCGCCTTTGGCCTGCGCGGGGAGGCGACGAGCGCCTCGGCCCTGCTTGACGGCTGGTCGTACGACGCCAGCGCCTCCTTTGGCTACCACAGCGTGGACTACTTCATCCACAACACCATCAACCCCCAGCTGGCCGCCATGCGCACCGCTATTCCCACGAAGTATCGACCCGGTGGCAATGCGCAGTTTGAGCGAACGTTCAACCTGGATATCGCCAGGCGTCTGGATATCGGCCTGTTCCACTCCCCGCTGAACGCCGCCTTCGGATTTGAGCACCATATGGAGGAATTCGAGCAGAAGGTTGGAGAGGCGCAGTCGTGGTTCATCGATGCAAACCTGAGACATCAGGGCTTCAGCATCGGTTCCAACGGGTTTTCGGGCTACCGGCCGGATTCGGCCGGCGTGTTCGAACGCAACAACTACGCGCTGTATATGGACCTGGAAGCCGCCGTCGTGCCGTCCCTCAGCCTCGGCCTGGCCGGGCGGTATGAAAACTTCGACGGCGCGATAGGCGAGTCGCTGAACGGCAAGGTGGCGTTCCGCTGGACCCCCCCCCATCCTGTCAGGGGGGGGATGGGGGGAGTTGGCCCTGCGCGGTTCGGTCGGCTCGGGCTTCCGCGCCCCGACGCCGGGGCAGGCCAACATCCGGAAAATCAACTCCCAGTTCACTACCGCCGGCCTGGTCGACCAGGGCATCTTCCCCGCTCATCACCCGGTTGCGGCCTTCTTTGGCGGCCGGCCGCTGGAGTCGGAAAAATCGGTCAACTATTCCGTTGGCAGTGTGCTCAGCGCGGGCGACTTCAGCCTGACCGTCGACTATTACCGGATCAAGATTCAGGACCGTATCGGGCTGACGCCGGATTTCAAAGTCTCCGCCGAGCAGCGGACGGCCTTTAACCGCCTGGCTCCCGACGCGAGTACCATCACCTCGGTCCGCTACTTCACCAACGCCTTCGATACGACCGTCCAAGGGCTCGACGTGGTGGCGACCTATCCGCTGGCAACGCGGGCCGGCGACACCGTGTTGACCTTCGCCGGCAACTGGAACCGACTGAACCTCGACCGTTTCGACCCGCACGTCATCAATGCCATGCAGGTGCGTCAGATGGAGGACGGCCTGCCGGAGTTCCGTTTCTCGCTGACCGCCGATCACGTCTGGGGACCGTGGCGCTTTCTGGCCCGGCTGTATTTCTACGACGAATTTTTCGAAGCCCACGCCAACACCGACACGCGCTTTCTGGACGCCGGCGAGCGCTGGCTGGTGGACGTCGAAGCCTCGTACACCGTGCTGACGCTGCCCTTCAGCCAGGCGGTGATCCTTGCGGTCGGGGCGGAAAACGTGTTCGATGCCTACCCGCGCCGCAATCCGTACGCGCGCGACACGGGCGCGAAGTACCCGGAATCTTCGCCCTACGGCTTTGGCGGCGGCTTCTACTATGTGCGTGCCGGGCTCGAATTCTGAGAAGAGGAAACGTGTCCTCCATCACTTTCAAAAGGTCGACACGTTTCCTCTTTGCGGCGCGTCTCGCCCGGGGCACGTCTCGCCATTGGCTTTGCATCCGCAAAGTGATTCGCGTATTTTGATCCGTATATGGCTCGGGGTGCGATTCTTGACGGCAGGGCGATTGCCCGGTCGGTCCGACAAGCCGTGAAGGCAGAGGTTGACGGTTTTCGGGCTCAATACGGCCGCGCGCCGGGACTGGCCACAATCCTGATCGGCGATAGCGCCGCCTCCCGGGTGTATATCGGCACCAAGGAAAGAGCGTGCCGCAAAGTCGGCATCCAGTCCTTCGGCTATCGGCTGCCCGAGGCCACGCCCGCATCCAAGGCCCTGGCGCTTATCACCGAACTCAACGCCCGGCCGGACGTGAACGGCATCCTGATCCAGCTGCCCCTGCCGCCGCCCCTGAGCCACGAGCGCTTCGTTGAGGCGCTCGATCCGAACAAAGACGTTGACGGCCTGCACCTGCTCAATCAGGGCCGGCTGCTGCGCGGCGAGGACGGTTTTCGACCCTGTACCCCGCTCGGGGTGATGCGCCTGCTGGCCCACACCGGGCTGCCCCTGGCGGGTCAAAAAGCGGTTGTTATCGGACGCAGCCACCTGGTCGGCCGGCCGCTGATTTTCCTGCTGTTGGAACACCATGTGACCGTCACCTGCTGTCACTCCCGGACGACCGATCTGGCCGGCGAAGTCCGCCGGGCCGATATTGTCATTCCGGCCACCGGTCAGCCGGGCATGATTCGCGGCGAGTGGATCAAGGACGGCGCGACTGTTATTGACGTCGGCATTTCCCGGCTGGCGGACGGCTCGCTGGCCGGGGACGTGGATTTTCCGGCGGCCAAGGAACGGGCCGCCTTTATCACCCCGGTCCCTGGCGGGGTTGGTCCGATGACGGTGGCCATGCTCCTCAAGAACACGCTCAAAGCGGCCCACCAACAAAAAGGAAACGCGTCAACCTTGTGAGAGTGATCGAGAACACGTTTCCTCTTCAGTCCGCCCGTCCCAGCTGAGCCATGCCGAAACGAACTCCTCTGTACGACACCCATCACGCTCTGGGGGCGCGTTTTACCGTCTTTGGAGGCTGGGACATGCCGGTTCGGTACACAGGTATTGTGGCTGAACACCGGGCCGTGCGAGCCTGGGCCGGGCTGTTCGACCTCAGCCATATGGGCGAGATCGAGGTTCGCGGTTCCCGCGCCCTGGCCGTGTGTCAGGAGCTGTTGGTGACCGATGTGGCCCGGCTGGCCGTCGGCCAGGCTCAGTACAGCCTCATGTGTGATGCCGACGGGGGGATCGTTGACGATGTGCTTATCTATCGGCTCGGCCCCGAGCGCTACTCTGTGTGTGTCAACGCGGCGTGTTGTGAGGCCGATTTTGCCTGGTGGGACACCCATAACCGGGGTCGCGCCGAGCTGATTGACCGGAGTGCCGAGACGGCTCTGGTCGCCCTCCAAGGCCCGCAGGCCGCCGCCATCCTCGGGCGCCTCACGCCTCTGGACGTGTCCGCCCTGCGGCGCTATTGGTCAGCCCAAGCCGAGCTGGCCGGGACAACTGGACTTGTGGCCCGGACCGGTTATACAGGAGAAGACGGTTTTGAGCTGTTCGTGCCTGCCGAGCACGCCGTCCGGGTGTGGACGGCATGCCTGGAGGCGGGCCGGGCGGACGGTCTCGTCCCGGTCGGTCTTGGCGCGCGTGATACCCTGCGGCTTGAGGCCGGCTATTTGTTATACGGACAGGATATGGATCGCCACGTCTCGCCCTTTGAAGCCGGGCTGTCGCGCCTGGTGCACTTTGAGAGCGGCGCCTTTATCGGCCGCGCGGCCCTGATGCGGCAAAAAGAGCGTGGGGTGACACAAAAGCTGCTCGGACTGCGCATGCAAGAGCGGGGTATTCCACGGCCTGGATATCGCCTGGGGCGAGACGGGCGGGTGCTCGGTCATGTCACGAGCGGAACCCAGTCGCCGAGCCTGGGAGTTGGCATCGGCCTGGGCTACGGACCGCCGGAGACGAGCCCGGGCACGGAGCTGTGGGTGGAGATCCGCAGCCGCCAGGTCCGGGCCCGGGTCGTCAAGCCCCCTTTCTATCGGAGGAGCAGGGAGTAGAGGGTCGGGAGATGTCGATGGATGTTCCAAAAGAGCTTCGCTATTCAACCGAACATGAGTGGGTGGTTGTCGAGGATGGCATCGCACGGGTCGGCATCACCGACTACGCCCAGGATCAGCTCGGCGATGTCGTGTATGTTGAGCTGCCCGAGGTCGAGACTGCGGTGCAGAAGGAGGAGCCGTTTGGCGTGATCGAGTCGGTCAAAGCCGTGTCTGATCTGTTCTCGCCGATGAGCGGAACCGTGGTCGAGGTCAATATCGACCTGCCCAGCAGTCCGGAAATGGTGAATGACGACCCGTATGGCGACGCCTGGATGATTCGGATCCAGGTCAGCGAGCCGGATGAACTCGAGGACCTGATGGACGCCGAGGAGTACCTCGCGTTTGTTGAACAAGAGCGGGCCGACCAGGAGGCCTAGGGCGGCAGACTGAGTGGTATGCGCTACATCCCTCACACCGAGCAGGATATCGGCTCCATGCTGGCGGTCCTCGGGCTGGAGTCCGTCGACGAGCTGTTCAGCCATCTGCCGGATAGCCTGCGCGCCCAGGCTCACATCGCGCTGCCGCCCGGTGTGTCCGAGGCCGAACTGCGAGACCAGCTGACCGAGCTGGCCGACCAGAATCTGGGCGCGGCCGCAGTTTTTCTGGGCGCCGGCGCCTACCCCCACAACGTCCCGGCCGTTGTTGACCAGATCATCCAGCGGGGAGAATTTGCTACCGCCTATACCCCGTATCAACCCGAGGTCAGCCAGGGCACGCTACAGGCGGTGTTCGAGTTTCAGTCCCTGATCGCGGCCCTGCTGGGCTTGGATGTCGCCAACGCCAGCATGTATGACGGCGCCTCGGCTGCGGCTGAGGCGGTTCTGATGGCCAAACGCATCCTGCCCAAGCGCTCAACCGTGCTGGTCTCCAGAGCCCTCCACCCCCAGTATCGGCAGGTCATGCGGACCTACCTCGACGGCTTCCCCGGCGTCCGGCTGCGCGAGCTGCCGTGGGCCGAAGACGGGCGGCTGGACCGCACCGCGCTGGAGCGCGAGCTGGATGACAACGTCATCGGAGCGGTCGTCGGCTATCCGAATGTGTTTGGCATCGTTGAGGATGTGGCAGCCATCAGTCAGGCGGTGCGTCAGCACGGTGGCCTGACCATCAGCGCAACGACCGAGTCGTTGGCGCTGGGGCTGCTCAAGTCACCGGGCGAAATCGGGGCGGATATCGCGGTGGCGGAGGGACAGAGCCTGGGCATTCCGATCAGCTATGGCGGGCCGGGCATCGGGCTGTTCGCCTGTCGCCAGCCCTACCTGCGCAATATGCCCGGGCGGCTGGTCGGCGAGACCCTCGATCACGACGGGCGGCGCGGCTTTGTCCTGACCCTGGCGACCCGCGAGCAACACATTCGTCGCCAGCGGGCGACCTCGAACATCTGTACCAACCAGGGTCTGTGCGCCCTGGCGGTGACGGTCTTCCTGTGCCTGCTGGGCCGCCAGGGGCTGCGCCGGCTGGCCCGGCAAAATGTCACCAAGAGTCATTATGCCCGAGACCTGCTGACCCGCTCCGGCCGGTGTCAGGCGCGTTTTTCGGCCCCGTTTTTCAATGAGTTCGTCCTGCGCGTGGACAATGCCGAGGCTGTCTGGTGCCGGCTCAAGGCCGAGGGGCTCGTCGCCGGGCTGCCGCTGTACGAGTGGTATCCGGAGCTGTCCGACTGTCTGCTGGTGTGTGTGACCGAAGCGCACCCCCGGGCGGCCATTGAGCGGCTGGCTCACAGCCTTGGAGCTGGCGACGAGGCCGTGCAATAGGGAACAATCGTGCCACAGCGCTCCGATTTGCCGCGTGTCCCACAAACCGCTTCGGCCGGGCCGCCCAAGCGCGCCGTGCTGAATGAGCCGCTGATCACCGAGCGGGGCTCGCCCGGACGCATCGGCTACTCTCTGCCGGTGGACGATATTCCGGCCCGTGATAGCGCTCAGGATCTGCCGCCCGAGCTGTGTCGGGCCGATCTTGCAGATTTCCCCGAGGTCAGCGAGGGCGAGGTGGTCCGCCATTTTACCCGGCTGTCGCAGTGGAATTTCAGCGCCGCAACTACGCTGTATCCGCTTGGCTCGTGTACCATGAAGTACAACCCGGTCGTGAACGAGGTGGTGGCCCGCCTGCCGGGCTTTGCCCAGCTCCATCCGCTCATGCCGGCCGCATACGCCCAAGGCGCCCTGGAGCTGATCGTCCGCCTCGAACACAGCCTGGCCGAAATCAGCGGCATGGACGCGATCAGCCTCCAGCCGGCGGCCGGAGCCCAGGGCGAGCTGACCGGCATGAAGCTCATTCGGGCCTACCATGTCGAGCGGGGCCAGCCGCGCAAGAAGGTGCTGATTCCGGGCAGCGCCCACGGCACCAACCCGGCCTCGGCCGCGCTGTGCGGCTATGCGGTGGTTGAGGTGCCGGCCGGGCCGGCCGGCACGCTCGAAGCGGCCACGCTCAGGCAGTATATGGATAACGAAGTCGCCGCCCTGATGGTCACCAACCCCAACACCCTGGGGCTGTTTGAGCGGGAGATTGTCCAGATTGCCGAGTTGGTACACGCCCAGGGCGGCCTGGTCTATATGGACGGAGCAAATCTGAACGCGCTGATGGGGGTGGCAAAGCCGGGCCACATGGGCGCCGACGTGATCCAGTTCAATCTGCACAAGACGTTTTCGACCCCGCACGGCGGGGGGGGACCGGGGGCGGGTCCGGTCGGGGTCAAAAGAAGCCTCGAGCCGTATCTGCCGCTGCCGCGCGTGGTGGCCGAGGGGGAGCGCTATCGCTGGAGTGAGGATTTCCCGCGCTCGATCGGCCGGATACGGTCCTTTTTCGGGAATTTCGGCATCCTGGTCCGTGCCTATGCCTACATCCTGGCCATGGGCGGCGACGGGCTCAGCCAGGCCACCCGGATGGCCGTCCTGAACGCCAACTATCTGCGCAAACGCCTGGAGTCCACCTATCAGCTGGCCTCGGCCTCGCCGTGTCTGCACGAGTGTGTGTTTTCCGACCGTTCCTTTCATCACACCGGAGTCAAGACCCTGGATATCGCCAAGCGCCTGCTCGATTACGGCTTTTATGCCCCGACGATCTATTTCCCCCTGGTGGTCAGCGGCGCGCTGATGATGGAGCCAACCGAAACCGAGACCAAAGAGACGCTCGACGCCTTTGCCGGCGCGCTGCTGGCCATTGCCCGCGAGGCCCAGGACGAGCCCGAGGTGCTGAAAGCCGCGCCGGCCTCGACGCCGGTGGGGCGTCTGGATGAAACCCGAGCGGCGCGCCGGCCGGTCCTGGCCTGGCGACGTCAGCCCTGACTTCGCTCTCCTCGGCCCATGGAAACAATCAGCATCCGGGGTGCCCGCCAACACAATCTCAAGAACGTCAGTGTTGACATTCCCCGTAACAGGCTGGTGGTCATCACCGGCGTGTCCGGCTCGGGCAAATCGTCCCTGGCCTTTGACGTGCTGTACGCCGAGGGACGCCGTCGCTATGTTGAGTCGCTGTCGGCCTATGCCCGTCAGTTTCTTGACCAACGCGCCAAACCCGAGGTTGACTCTATCAGCGGCCTGTCTCCGGCCGTGGCGATTGAGCCGCGCGTTCCGACCAGCTCGCCCCGCTCTACAGTCGGCACGGTCACCGAGCTTGCCGATTATGTGCGTCTGCTGTACGCCCGGGTCGGCACCCCCTATTGTCTCCAGTGCGACCGGCCGCTCAGCCGTCACAGCGTGCCCCAGATCGTTGACCGTGTGCTGGCCCTGCCTGAGGGCAGCCGGCTTCAGATCATGGCGCCCGTTCGCGTCGCGGATCGGGCGCAGTTTGAGCTGGCCGTGCAGGAACTCCGCCGGGCGGGTTTTGTACGGGTGCGGGTCGCGGACCAGACCTACGAGCTGACCGACCCTATGCCTGTTGCGACCGAGTTCGATCTTGTCGTTGACCGCCTGATTGTCAAAAGCGGGATCGGCCGGCGGCTGACCGACTCCGTCGAAACCACGCTGCGCTACGGCCGCGATGTGGTCAAAATCGGCCACACCGGGCCGGACAAGGCATACCACGAACACCTGTTTACCCAGACGCTGCGCTGCCCGGCGTGCGGCTTCGGCTATCCCGATCTGACGCCGGCCTTCTTTTCGCCCAACAGCCCCGAGGGCGCCTGCCCGGAGTGTGACGGGCTGGGCAGGCGGGCCACAGGGCGTGACACAACACCTCGGGAGCCGTGCGGACCATGCGCCGGGACGGGGCTCAGGGCCGAAAGCCGGGGGGTGCGGATTCAGGATCGCGATATTGCCCAGCTGAGCGGACTGTCGATTGCCCAGGCGCTCGATTTTTTTCGGCGCCTGTCCTTTTCCGGTCAGGCGGCCGCTATTGCGGCGCCCCTGTGTCAGGCGATCCGTAGCCGACTTCAGACGCTGAGCGATATCGGCCTCGGCTACCTGCGCCTCGACCGGCCGCTGCCGACGCTGTCTGGAGGAGAAGCCCAGCGCGTCCGCCTGAGCACCCAGCTCGGCGCCGGCCTGTCCGGCATCCTGTACGTCCTCGACGAGCCCTCAATCGGCCTCCACCCGCGCGATACCGCACGTCTGCTGGCCGCCCTGCGCCAGCTCCGGGACCAGAACAACAGCGTGGTCGTGGTCGAGCACGACCCTGAGACAATCCGGGCTGCGGACTACATTATCGACCTCGGGCCGAGCGCGGGGGAGGGTGGCGGACAGGTGCTGGCAACCGGAACGCCACACGAGGTCCAAGCTCAGGCCGGCTCGATGACCGGCCGCTATCTGCGCGGGGAGCTGAGTATTCCGGTCCCGGCCCGGCGCAGAACAACCGACCACTACCTCACCCTTGGCGGGGTGCAGGTCCATAATCTGCAAAATGTGACGGCCTCATTCCCGCTCGGGGTGTTCAGCTGCGTGACCGGAGTGTCCGGCTCAGGCAAGAGCAGCCTCGTCCTGCACGCGCTTGCCCCGGCCGTGTCTCGGGCGCTGGCCGCGTCTGCGGATGCCCCGCCGACCCTCGACGGCTGGCAGATGATCGACAAGCTGGTGCAGGTCGATCAGAGCCCGATCAGCCGCACTCCTCACTCCAACCCGGCCAGCTATGTGGGCCTGTTCACTCCCCTGCGCCAGCTGTTTGCCCGACTGCCCGAAGCACGGGTTCGGGGCTACGGCCCGGAGCGCTTCTCGTTCAACGTCAAGGGCGGCCGCTGCGAGGCGTGTCTGGGTAGCGGGGTGGTGGGGGTGGACATGCACTTTCTGCCGGACGTGTACGTCGAGTGCGAGGTATGTCGCGGTCTGCGCTACAACCGCGAGACCCTGGAGGTTCGCTTCCGGGGGCTGTCGATTGCCGAGGTGCTGAATCTGAGCGTTGCCCAGGCGCTTGAAGTCCTGACCGACCTGCCAAAGATTCGTCCCCGCCTGGAGACCCTGCGCGACCTGGGTCTGGACTATCTCCGGCTCGGCCAGCCCGCCCCGAGCCTGTCGGGCGGCGAGGCCCAGCGTCTCAAACTGGCTCGCGAACTCAGCCGTCGCCCGGCCGGTCACACCCTGTACCTGATGGACGAACCCACAACCGGACTGCATCTGGCCGATATTCAGCGTCTGCTCCAGGTACTGAACCTGCTGGTGGAGGCCGGTCATAGCGTGCTCGTCATCGAGCACAATCTGGACGTGATTAAAACCGCCGACTTTGTGCTGGACCTGGGTCCCGAGGGCGGCCAGCAGGGCGGCCAAGTGGTGGCGGCCGGAACGCCCGAAGAGCTTGCCCGGGTGGAACACTCGCATACCGGGCGTTTTCTGCGTCCGCTTTTAGCCTCCGTCCGAGGGTGACCGACCGTCTCTTCAGGCCGCTTGACCGCGCCAGCTTGACAGCTCTGGGGGAACGTTTTATCTTCGACCTATAGAGTCCACTTTACCGGATTCCCCCATGAGCGTGTGAGGATTTCAGCCATGCCACAGCCGATCTATATGGACAACCAGGCCACCACCCCGATGGATCCACGGGTGTTGGAGGCCATGCTGCCGTACTTCAACGAACACTTTGGCAATGCCGCCAGCCGCAACCATCCCTTTGGCTGGACGGCCGAAGAGGCCGTCGATACCGCCCGCAGCCAGATTGCCCAGTCCATCGGCGCCAAGCCCAAGGAAATCATTTTCACCAGCGGCGCGACAGAGTCCGACAATCTGGCCATCAAGGGCGTGGCCGAGTTCTATAAGGACAAGGGCAACCACGTCATCACATGTGTGACCGAACACAAGGCGGTGCTCGACTCCTGCAAGGCGTTGGAACGGGCAGGCAAGGCCGAAGTGACCTATCTACCGGTTGATCAATACGGCATGGTCAGCCCGGATGACGTGGCCAACGCCATCACCGATAAAACCGTGCTGATCTCCATCATGGCCGCCAACAACGAAATCGGCACCCTGCATCCGGTTCGGGATATCGGCCGGATTGCCAAGGACCGGGGTGTGCTGTTCCACTGTGACGCGACCCAGGGGGTGGGGAAAATCCCGATGGATGTCGGGCAGGACGGCATCGACCTGCTGTCCCTGAGCGCCCATAAGCTCTACGGTCCCAAAGGCTGCGGCGCCCTGTACGTGCGGGCCAGAGGTCCGCGGGTGCGGCTCACCCCGATCATCGACGGTGGTGGGCACGAACGCGGCATGCGGTCCGGCACCCTGAACGTGCCCGGCATCGTCGGCTTCGGTAAGGCGTGTCAGCTGGCCGTCCAGGAGCTGGAGACCGAGGCGGCGAAGCTCATCGGTTTGCGCACACGGCTGCACGACGGCATCACCGGGGAACTCGAAGAAGTCTACCTGAACGGACATCCGACCCAGCGCCTGCCCGGCAACCTGAACCTGAGCTTTTCGTATGTGGAGGGCGAATCGCTGCTGATGGGCATCAACAAGGATGTGGCGCTGTCGTCCGGGTCGGCCTGCACCTCGGCGACGCTCGAGCCCTCGTATGTGTTGAAGGCGCTGGGGGTGGGAGAAGAGCTGGCCCACACCTCGATTCGGTTCGGGCTGGGCCGCTTCAACACCGAGGCGGAGGTCGATATCGTGGCCAAGCGCATCGTCGAGGTTGTACAGCGGCTGCGTGACCTGTCGCCGCTGTACGAGATGGCCAAAGAGGGGATTGACCTCAAGTCCGTGCAGTGGAAAACCGCCTGAGGAAGACGCCATGGCACAGCCTTCAAAACTGAGAATTGATATCAGCGATAATGCGGTGCAGAAGATTCACGCCCTGATCAGCCAGCAGGGCCTGGAGGGCCAGGGCCTGCGGGTGAAAGTCGTGGGCGGCGGGTGTTCCGGGCTGTCGTACAAAATGAATCTCGACGCCGAACGCAACGGCGACCGGGTGTTTGAGCGTGAGAACGTCAAGGTGCTGGTCGACCGCAAGAGTTTTCTGTATCTCCGAGGCACCGAGCTGGACTACTCCGAGAGCCTGATGGACTCCGGGTTCAAGCTCAACAACCCCAACGTGAAACGCTCGTGCGGCTGCGGCAGCTCTTTCTCGGTGTAGTGATTCTCCCCTGCTCTCGTTCCCATGACCACCCCTGAGACGATCCGCTGCTGGCGCTGCCAGAGCGAGGTCCCGGTCGCGCTGCTGTGTTCGCGCTGTGAGGCGGTCCAGCCGCTGCCGAGCCAGCTCGACTACTTTCGGGTTCTGGGGGTGGAGTGGAACCCGGCGCTTGATGAATCCGCCCTGTCCAGCCGCTACTATGAGCTGAGCCGTCGTCTCCATCCCGACCTGTACCAGACCGCCAGCGCCCAGGAACGCGAGGCCAGCCTGCACAACAGCGCGATCATCAACCGGGCCTACCGGACCTTGCGCGACCCCGCCCAGCGCGGGGTGTACTGGCTGGAACTCCACGGCGAAAAGCTCGGCGCGAACAATAACCGGGTGCCGCCCCAACTGGCCAGTCTGGTCTTTGCGGTCCAGGAACAGCTCGAAGAGCTGCGTGACGCCCGCCGGGCGGGCAAACAGGCCGAGGTTGACGACGCCCTGAGCCAGCTGCGAACCCAGCTCGAAGAGCAACGGGCGCAAACCCAGGCCGCCCTGACCCGGAATTTTTCTCGCTGGCAGGATGATTCGCCTTCACCTGAGACATCCGCCCTGCTGGCCGAGCTGAAAAGCGTCCTGTCTGAGCTGGCCTATCTGCGGACCCTCTTACGGGATGTGGAAAAGGAAAACGAGGTATCGTGGAACGCATAGTCGGTATTGATCTGGGAACCACCAACAGCCTGATCGCCTACATCGACGGGGAGACCCCCCGGGTGCTGACCGATGCCCACACCGACAGCGGCCTGTTGCCGTCGGTGGTCAGCTTTCTGCCCGACGGCACGTCTCTGGTCGGCTCCCGAGCCGCCCTCCGCGAGGCCGCCCATCCCCTGACCACGCTGCGCTCGGTCAAGCGTTTCATGGGCCTGGGCATGGAGCATGTGAGTGACGAGGACCGTCGGCGCTACGCGTTTGTCCCGGACGATGGCGAGCAGGAAAACCAGGCCATCGTCCGCTTTGCCGTGCATGATCGCAGCTATACCCCGCCCGAGATTTCTGCCGCTATCCTGCGCGACCTCCGCCAACGGGCTGAGGCGGCCCTGCACGAACCGATCAAAAAGGTCGTGATTACGGTGCCGGCCTACTTCAACGACTCGCAGCGCCAAGCCACCAAGGACGCCGGCCGGCTGGCCGGCCTGGAGGTCATTCGTCTGGTCAACGAGCCTACCGCGGCCTCGCTGGCCTACGGTCTGGACAAGCAGGAAGAGGGCCTGATCGCCGTGTATGATTTTGGCGGCGGGACCTTTGACATCTCTATTCTGCGCCTTCACACGGGTATTTTTGAGGTGCTGGCGACCAACGGGGATACCCGACTCGGCGGCGATGATGTGGACCAGCGTCTGGCTGAGCGCTTTGTGCTCAGCGGGCTGGCCGAAGAGTTGCGAAACGACGCCCAGGTCTTGAGCCAGGCCCAGGCTGCGGCCAAAGCGGCCAAACAGGCCCTGTCGGCCCAGCCCCAGACCCGGCTGTCGCTCAGCCTGCCCGACAGGGGGATCGCCTTCGAGCAGTCCCTCAGTCGCCATGAGCTGGAGTCGGCGGTCGACGATATTATCGCCCGCACCCTGGTCCCGTGTCGCCAGGCCCTCAAGGACGCTGGCGTGGCGGCGGCCGATATTGGCGCCGTGGTCCTGGTCGGCGGCTCGACCCGGATGCCTCTGGTGCGCCAGCGGGTGGCGGAATTCTTCGGCCGCAGCCCGCTGACCGACCTCGATCCCGACCAGGTCGTGGCCCTCGGCGCGGCCGTGCAGGCCGACACCTTGTCGGGTCGGCGCAAAGACATGCTGCTGCTCGATGTCGTGCCGCTGTCCCTCGGCATCGAGACCATGGGTGGGGTGATGAGCCAGATTCTGGAGCGCAACACCACTATTCCGGCCATTGTCAAAGAAATGTTCACCACTGCGGTGGACGATCAGACCGCAGTCGAGGTGCATGTCCTGCAGGGCGAGCGCGAGCTGGCTCAAGACTGTCGCAGCCTGGCCCAATTTTCGATTCCCATTGAGCCCCAGCCGGCAGGCGTACCGCGGGTCGAGGTCACGTTCATGATCGACGCCAACGGCATCCTGAATGTCTCGGCGCTCGATCTGCGGACCGGCCGTGAACGGTCGGTGGATGTCAAGCCGTCCTACGGGCTGAATGACGAGGAGATCGAGCAGCTGCTCGAAGAATCGATCGATTATGCCGAACAGGACTTTGACCAGCGACTGCTGATCGAGGCCCGGGTTGAGGCCGAGACGATTCTCAACGCCACCCACAAGGCCCTCCAGGCCAACGCCGCAGCGCTCCAAGAGGACGAAGCCGACCGCATCAACGCGGCCGTCGAGGCGCTCCAGACCGCCACCGCCGGCCAGGACTTCGATCTGATCCGTGAACTGAGCGAGGCCCTGAGCGAGGTCACCGAGCCGTTCGCCCAGCGTATCATGGATACCTCGATCCAGGCCGCGCTGGCCGACAAACGCTTATCCGAGGTGTAAAGCATGCCCTTGTACTGGGACAGTGTGGAAGAAATTGCCGAGGCATTATTGGACGCCTACCCCGAGACCGAGCCGCTGAGCATCCGCTTTACCGATCTGCTCAAATGGGTGACCCAACTCGACGGCTTTGTCGATGATCCGAAAGATGTGAGCGAGGGCAAGCTAGAGGCTATACAAATGGCGTGGTTCGCACTATATAACGAAGAGAACGAAGACTGACCTGTCATCTCTTGCGAACAGCTCTCCCGGGGCGGCTCGCTTGGAGAGGGAGGTGTGGATGTGGTGGATTGAGGCTGAGGGGGAATCCTTCACCAAGAAAGACGGAGCTGCTCTATGCAACACACACCGAGTGTCGATGGCTTGGCCGCCATCTTTGAACCCAGTATTCTTGTTCCGGTCCAGTTTTTTGCCGGTCTGCGCCACAAAGCTCCGGCCGAGGGGGAACGGCGGCTGATGCTGGCCATTCTGGAAGACGCGATTGAGTGCTTCCAGAAACACCTGTGGGCCACGGATCGCAAACGCCGCCAGCTGCACGACGCTGCCGAGCTGTGGTTCCTGGCCGACGAGCCGGGCTGGCTGTTTTCTTTTGTCAATATCTGCGCGGCGTTTGAGATTCATCCGGCCTGCCTGCGCCAGGGCTTGCTGGACTGGAAAACCCGCCAGCTGGCCGGCCCGGCCAGCCAGCGCAGCGCGTCCGCGCAGCCCCTGTCCTGGAAGAGGAAACGTGTCCTCCATCACTCTCAAGAGGTTGACACGTTTCCTCTTTGAGCCATGGCGGTCGCTTCGCGCATTGTCGGCGTGTGCCGTGGCCTGATTCGACCGGCGGTTCGCAGCCTGCTGTGGACAACCGACCGACTGGCTTCCCTGTTGGGCCGCCGCCCGGCCTACAATACCCTGCTGCTGGATATCGGCGCCTCAGCGGCCGAAGAGCCGCCGTCCGCGCTGCACGCCCTGCTGCGTCCCCGGCCGCCCGATCTCTTGACGCTGACCTCGCTGCTGCGCTGGGCCGCCGAAGACGACCACCTCCGGGCCGTGGTGGTCAGCCTGTCACAGCTCGATATGGGCTGGGCTCAGCTCCAGAGCCTGCGCCGGTCGCTGCTCAGCCTCCGCCAGGCCGGCAAACAGGTGTGGGTCCACCTGGCCGAGGGAAGCATGCGGGAGTACTATCTGGCCAGCGCGGCCGACACGCTCGTGCTGGCGCCAGCCGGCCACCTGAGCGTGCTCGGCCTGGCGACCGAGGTCGTGTTCTTCAAGGGCGCGCTTGATACGCTCGGAATCGAGGCCCAGGTCAGCCAGGCTGGTCGCTATAAAGCGGCCGGAGAACCCTTCACCCGCAGGTCCATGTCCGCCGCCCATCGAGAGATGATGGACGGCCTGCTGGACGATGTGTACGATCAAATCGTCGAGGCTATCGCCCGTGGCCGGAACAAGGACAAGGCTGCTGTGCGGGAGTTGATCGATCAGGGGCTGTTTCTGGCCGCAGAAGCGCAGACCAGCGGTCTGATCGATCATGTCGCCTATGCGGACGAGCTGCCCGGGCTGCTTGAGCCGCTGATCGGCGAGGTGAAGCTGATCGAGGCTGCGGCCTACCGGCGGCAGCGGACGGGGGTGATACGGCGGCAGCTGTGGCGCGGCGAGGTTCACACCATCGGCCTGATAACGGTGAACGGCCCGATCAAGTACGGCCACACCACCGAACGGGCCGGCGGCGGACGGACGCTTGGCTCGACCGATTTCATTCGCGTCCTGCAATCCCTCGCCGACCGGTCCGAGATTGCCGGCCTGGTACTGCGCATTGTCAGCCCCGGCGGTTCGGGCCTGGCATCTGACCTCATGTGGCACGAGCTGCTCCGCGTCCGAGAGCGCATGCCGGTCGTCGTTTCGATGGGTGACGTGGCGGCCTCGGGCGGCTACTATCTGGCCTTGGCCGGGACCCGAGTGTTTGCCGAAGAAGCCAGTATCACCGGCTCAATCGGCGTCATTGCCGGCAAGCCGGTGCTGCACAATCTGTACACTCAGCTCGGGCTCAGCAAGGATATTCTTACCCGCGGCCAACGGGCGGCGCTGTTTTCCGATTACCTGGCCTTCACCTCTGCCGAGCAGGAGCGGCTTGACCTCGAAGTGCAGGCGTTTTACCGCGATTTCATGCACAAAGTCGCCGACTGCCGCGGCCTCAGCCTGGCTGCGGTGGAGCCGCTGGCGCAGGGCCGGGTGTGGACGGGACGCCAGGCCTGGGCGCACGGCCTGGTCGATAGCCTGGGCGGGCTTGAAGAGGCTATTGCCGCACTCAAACAGCACCTCGGGGTTGCCCCGGACCGGCCCGTGCGGCTGGTGCGTTTCCCTCGTCCGGCCTCCCTGTGGCGCCTGCCCGGCCTACGGCGTTTGCTGCCCAGACTGGGGTTCGGGCCGGACGCTGGATCCCTGGCGGGCAGCCGGCCGTGGTGGGAGCGGGATCGAATCTGGGCTATTTTGCCGGTGTCTTTTCGTTTTTTGTAACCTAGGGCGCAGGATTGTGCGAAAGACGGTCAAACCGTGGTTCATCAGCTTGTAATAGAGGGGGGGCTTGGCTATTCTGCCGCCGTCTTTCCGCTGGCCTCGGGGACAAGCTTGAACTGAATCCGGTCTGTCGCAAATATCACGTTGAGGAGGGTACACGCATGGCAACGAACCCTGCGGGGGCTCCGCTGGAAAAACCCGTCCAGGAATTGGACAATGTGGTGATCCGCTTTGCCGGGGACTCCGGCGACGGTATGCAGCTCACGGGCAACCAGTTCACAACCGAGTCCGTTCTGGCGGGCAACGATATTGGTACGCTGCCGGACTTTCCGGCCGAAATCCGGGCGCCGACCGGAACGTTGTACGGGGTGAGCGCCTTTCAGGTCAACTTCAGCAACGACACGGTCTACACCCCGGGTGACGATCTCGACGCGCTGGTAGCCATGAATCCGGCTGCCCTCAAGACCAATCTCGGCGACCTCAAGCCCAACGGCATTGTCATCGTCAACACGGCCGAGTTCAGTCCCGCCAATCTCAGAAAAGCCCAGTACGAGACCAGCCCGCTGGATGACAGCACGCTGGACGGCTACCAGAGCTACCGGGTCGATGTCACCAAGATGACGACCGAGGCGCTCAAGAGCCTGAACCTGCCGAACCGCACGGTCATGCGCTGCCGCAACTTTTTTGCCCTGGGCGTGGTCTCGTGGCTGTTCAACCGTCCCATCGAACCCACCCTGGAGTGGATTCAAAACCGGTTCAAGAGAACGCCTGAAATCGCCGAGGCCAACACCCTGGCGCTCAAGGGCGGCTACAATCTGGCCGAGAACACCGAGCTGTTCGCCTCCTCGTACGAGATCAAGCCGGCCCAGATCGCGCCTGGCACCTACCGC
>JAAXHF010000383.1 GCA_012271025.1 Deltaproteobacteria bacterium
CCAACAACCCGCCGATGCGTTACACGGAGCAGTTCGGGCCGTTGTTCATTCCCAACGACCTCAAGGGGGCGGGCGTGCTCAACAACCGCTATCTGGGGATGGACGTGCCGGATGACTCCTACATGTATCTGCCGGAGCTGCGGCGGGTGCGGCGGATCAGTGTGGCCAACCGCAGTGACGCCTTCTGGGGCACGGACATGGATCTGGACTCGCTGTGGGGGTTCAACTCCAAGCATTCCTACTGGACCTTCCGGGTCTTGGCGGAGAAAGACATCCTGGCCCCGGTGCATATCGGCCAGTACGGGAGCCGCAACGTGTGGTGCGCCGAGCCCGATGGCACGAGCGGAATCACGGCCTTTGTTCCCTGCAGAGTGCCGTGGGAGCGTCGGGCGGTGTTAGTGACCGAAGGGATCCCGTCAGCGTACAGCCAGTATGCCTATTCGAAGCGGATCATGTACATTGACAAGGACTTCTGGGGGATGAGTTTTGCGGAGATGTACGACCAGGGTGGTGAGCTGTGGAAGTTCTGGTTCAACCTGTTCAACTACGTCTCCTCGCCGTACAAGGGCTATCCGGCCAACAGGCTGGAAGGCGCCGAGTACAACTACGAAGACGTGTGGGCCTTCACCCCCCACGGGCATGGTTCTGACCTGCAGTTGGCGCACGCCACCAAGTGGGATGGGCCGTCCGGCTACGCACGTTCCGCTGATGAGTGGACCCAGGAGTGGTACTTCAACGAGCAGACTCCGATTAACACCCCGGAGGCCTTCTCGGTGAACTTCCTGATCCGTAGCGCTCGCTAACGCGCTGTGCAAGGGAGCGGTGTACCAAGCCGCTCTTGGCCGTTACCCGCTCCCTTGCATGCTCCTAGGCTCACCGCGGCCTCGCCTGTAACCGCGGTGCGGACCGACTTTGCCTCGCCTTGAACAGCGAGTACCGAAGCGCGCTCCGCGCCGCTCCTCCAGGAAAAATTCAGCGTACAAGACTTCTCCCTTTTCAGCTTGACAGTCGCGCTCTCGGAGTGCCAGACTTGGGCGGTCGTGCAGGAGGAATCAGCCGGAGATGAACCATGGATAAAATTGTAATTAAAGCCTGTCTGAACGGCATGCGCGGGCGGGAACGCAGTTCGCAGGTGCCCTGGACGCCGGCGGAGGTTGCGGCCGAGGCACGCCGCTGTGCGGAAGCCGGCGCTGCGGTTGTTCACATCCACGCCCGCACCCCCGAAGGCGGCATCAGCTACGACCCGGACTGGTATGCCGAAGCCGACCGACTGATCCGGGACCAGACCGATCTGATCATCAACCACACCACCGCCCGGATGCCGGACGCCACAATCGAGCAGGTTCTGCGCTATTTGCGGGAAACGCCCGAGCCGGTCGATATGATCTCGCTCAACTCGGGCAATATCGTCTTCCATACTCCACTGTCCGAAGGTGGCCGAGGCACAATCGCCATTCCCAACTCCTACGACGATATCCGGCAGATTGTACAGGTCTGCCGCGAGCGCGGGATTGTGCCCGAGCCGGCCGTACTCGATACCGGCTTCCTGTCGAACGTCGCCATGTTTGTGGAAGACGGCTTGCTGCCGCCGCCGCGCTACCTCCTGGTTGAGTTCTCAGGTCGCTTTGGTCAGGGTTTTCAGATCATGCCGGGCACGCCACGCAGCTACGCCTATATGACGGACTGTGTCAGAGAGGTCTTTCCGAACGCCACCTGGATCGCCCACGGCATTGAAGACAGCGTTTTCACCATCGCCAGCCTGGCCATCTCGACCGGGGCCCACCTGCGGATCGGCTTTGAAGACCGCGACACGCTGGTCGACGGCTCCCCGGCCCAGAGCAACGCCGACTATGTCAATTGGGCGGTCGAAGTCGCCCGCGCCCACGGCAGACGGCCCGCCACCCCGCAAGAGGCGAGACACATCCTGATAGGCGAGTAAATGGCCCTTCCATATTACAAGCAGCACTGGATCGACATCGAACAGAGCCGTTTTTCCATCTACGACAGCCTGCTCGGCTACCACCCGCGGATGGCGCCCCTGCTGGCGCCGCTCGACGTGCAGCCCGGACAGTCGGTGCTCGACGTTGGTTCGGGTCCCGGCTCCATCACGCTGGAGTTTGGTCGTCGGGTCGGCAGCAACGGCCAGGCCGTCGGCGTTGATATCAACGCCACATTTGTCGAGCGCGCACAGGCGCAGGCCCAACACCAGGGACTGCCTCAGGTTCGCTATGAACGTGCCGACTTCCCTCCCCTGCCCTTTGCCGACCGGGCTTTTGATCGGGTGTTTTGCAAGAACGTGCTGGAATACGTGGACTCGGCCGCGACAACGGTGCGGGAAATTGCCCGGGTGGCAAAACCTGGCGGCACAATCGTGCTGATCGACAGCGACTGGGACATGCTGGCCCTGGATGCCAGTGACGAAGCCTTGCACGACCGCGTTCTCCAGGCCGTGACATCGACCGCCACCAAAGAGCCCCGTATCGGTCGCAAACTGCCCCGCCTGTGTCAGGCGGCCGGGCTGACCGACATCACGACCAGGATCTTTGCCAGCCCCGACCGGGTCGGCCACGCGCTGCCCATGCTGGAAAAGAGCCTGTACCACTATGCCACCGTCTCCGGGGCGGTCAGTCAGGCCGAAGCCGACGCCTGGCTGGCCGATATCAAAGCTCGGCTGGACAGCGGCGAGTACTTTTTCTGTTTGCCGCAGTTCCTGGTTGCCGCCACAAAATCCTGATCATCAGCCACAGGAAAGTGTCATGGCTCACCGCTTGCTGAATCCTCCCGACCTGGCCAAACCGCCCGGCTTCAGCCACGGCGCAGTCGGCAGTGGCCAGACCTTGTATGTTTCTGGTCAGGTCGGCAATGGCGCGCAGGGCGGGCTGGTCAGCGACGATCTTGTCGAGCAGTTTGATCGGGCCTTGGGCAACGTCATCACGGTTGTCCGCGCCGCAGGCGGGACGGTCGAGGATATTGTGAAAATCAACCTGCTCGTCGTCGATCCGCGTGAATACACGGCCAGAGGCAGGGCCATAGGCACGGCCTACCGCAAACACATGGGCCGCCACTTCCCGGCCATGACCTTAGCCGGGGTGAGCGGTCTGTTTGACGAGCGGGCCAAGGTCGAAATTGAAGCGGTGGCCATGCTGCCCTGAGGCCACTCGGGAACGACAGCTTCTAGCGTGTCTCCCACGCCGCCTGCTGCTCAAACGCGTGTCCCATCCGCAGCAGCGTACCATCTTCAAAATGCCGGCCGGTCAGCATCAGGCCGACGGGCAGTCCGTCGGACATGCCGCACGGCACGGTCAGCGACGGATGGCCGGTCATATCGAACGGGGCGGTGTTGGCCAGCATGGTCCAGCCGAAATTCAGGTTCTGCTGGACGGATTGTCTGACCTCATGCCGCTGGGCAACCATCGGGGTGGTGGGCATGACCAGCACATCACACTGCTCCAACACCGTGTCATAAGCTGCCTGGAGCGCCCGGCGTTGATTCTGGGCCTTGGCGTATAAGCGCCCGTGATAGGCCTGGTTCAAATACGAGCCCATCAGCACCACCAGCTTCACCTGGGCGGGCAGATCCTGGGCTTGAGCCTGGAGGGACTTGCCGAGCGTATTGGCGAAGCTCTCGTTGTAGAGCCCCTTCGAGTGATGGCCGACCCCGTTGCCGTACACCAGGGCGGCCATGCCTTCGGCAATCAGCGCCCAGGTAATGCCGCCGGCTTCGAGATGCGCCGGAATGGACACCTCGTGCACCTCGGCGCCCAACTCGCCCAGCGCGCTGACCGCCTCGCCGACCTTGGCGTCCACCTCGGGCTGGGACACCGGCGTGCCAAACCCCTCGCGCACCACGCCCACCCGCAGCCCTCGGATATCTTTCCCCAGCTCCTGGGTGTAGGGCTGGACCGGCACTTCGTACTGGCGGGGGTCGAGCGGGTCTTTGCCCGCAATGACCTCCAGCAGCAGGGCCGCATCGGCCACCGTGCTGGTCATGGGGCCGGTATGATCGAAGGTGGGGTCAATGCCGACAATACCGGTATAGGGAACCAGGCTGTGGGTGGGCTTATGGCCGACCACCCCGCACCACGAGGCCGGGATGCGGATGGAACCGCCCTGGTCGCCACCGATCGTCATGTCGATATCGTCGTACGACAGGGCGGCGCCTGATCCCCCCGAAGAACCGCCGGCGCTGTGTTCGGGATTATGCTGATTCCGGGTGGGGCCGTAGGCGCTGGTATGCCCGCCGCCGGAAAAGGCGAAGTTGTCCATATTCAGGACCGCCGTCACCTCTGCCCCGGCGTCGAGAATCCGGGTGATAATCGTCGCGTCGATATCCGGCACATAGCCGTCCAGGACCAGCGAGGCACAGGTCATGGGCAGTCCGGCGATGCACACATTGTCCTTGATGCCCAGCCGTTTGCCGGCCAGCTTGCCCGACGCCGCCCCCTTGACCGAGCAGCGTCGCACGATCGCGTTGAGCGGATCGTCCTCAGGACGGGGGCGGACCCCGGGGTCGCGGTCTCGATAGGTGACCGGGGGCAGATTGGTCGGTTTCTGGTCCAACTCGTCCAGGGCCGCAAACATGCCCGGCAGCATTGACTGGAAAGCCTCAAGTTCCTCCTGGCTGAGTTCAAAATGATGCGCCTCGGCCAAGCGTCGCAGTTCATCACCGGTTGGCTTACGGAGTGCCATGCCTGTCCTCCTTCGTGCTCTTAGGAAATCCGTTCGTCAAACTGTAGAATGATGCCATCCGGGTCCTGAAACAGACACGTCAACACCTTGCCGCCCGGCGGCTCGCCATAGCCTGCGGTGTCGCCTTCCATGGGAGGAACCAGGATTGAGACCCCGGCCTCTTCGAGCTTTTTGACCTTGGCGCGCAGATCTGTGACCCAGAACGAGAAATGGTGAATCCCGACCTGGTCGAGCTTGATCGGCTCGCCAGAGGCCGGTCCGGCCGGAGCGGACAGGACGATAAACGCGGACTCCGGCCCGTCTTCCCAGCGCAGATAGGCCGCCCGGCGTTTGCCTTTCTGCGCATCGTGGAACAGCGCCGGCAGACCGCCGACATCCTCCTCGGCCTCGCGGGTCACGGTCAGGCCCAGCACGTCCCGATAAAACGGCAGGGATCGATCCATATCGCTGACGCCAATTGCCACATGGGAAACTCCTTGCATAGCCACGCCCTCCTTGTGGTGTTACATGGCATACCCGCGCCGCTATTGTCCAGCCAAAAGGGCCGGCTGGGCTCTCGTGCCGACACCCTTCACAGCCGCGCTATCGACTCCGCCTATCATTAGGAGAACGAAAGGTCGGCCCTCACGTTCGCCGCCGTGTGAGTTTTCTCCTGGCCTTTGCGCAGACGCTCCAGCACGTCCGCAGCGAGGTAGTAGTCTTCCATGTCCTCAAGACCACGTTCGATGAGTTCACGCAGATAGAAAGCCTTGGTGCGCCCGGTCTGTGAGGCCAGAAAGTCAAGCCGTTGTTCGATCTCAGGAGCAAGACGGATCGAAGTCGCCATGTCGGAGCCTCCTTGGCTAGTGAATATGTGTATTCACCATATCACAGGCCGGCTCCAGACAACCACGACCGGAGGGCAACAGATTGCTCCCTTTTGCAGGATCGGGCGCTTGTGAGCCGTCGCAACCGGACCGGATTCGGCCTGCCCGCTCATCCGGTTTGCCTCTCCAGGCGGGGGCGCGTCACCCGGGCAAAATAATACGCACCATTGCGCTCTAAATCGGCGTCGTTGCCTTGCTCGCCGTCGAAATGCCACCCGCGCGTCTCATACCCGCCGATCTCTTTGTGGACTTGCTCCGCTGACGGGTAGGGACCAATGATCTTCACCTCGCTCGGCGCCTGCTCGGCCCGTATCTGTTTCCAGGTCGTTTGCAGCACGGCCATGTCATGTTCCAGCGCTCCCCAGGTGCGGTCCGCCGCCTGCTGGCCCTCCGTAGCCCCGAAAAGCCGCAGATCCCGGTCCACCTTGCTCAGCGCCTGCCGCAGTTCCAACACCGCCTGTTCCTTCGTCATCCGTTCCGCTCCTTCCTCACACATGCCGCCACTTCGCTTGCCCCTGAACCCCACACCGAACATTCTTCGGTCAGATCGTCCCTTTGCCTAATATCCTTCGGCCGAGCATAACACATTTAGGGCTGTCAGTCCCTGTTTTTCCACCACCGGTACCGGCTGAATTCAGCCACTTCGGGCTTTTGAGCACTCAGAAAATCAAAGACTTAGCTCGGCAAAAACGGCCACTACGGCTCAAAAGCAGCCAGTACCCCACCACCACCTAGCCGTACAGCCCGCTGCGTCCGATAACGCGCAATGTGTCAATCTTGCCCAGGGTCTCTGCTACCGGGGACCAACTGGGGACCGCCAGAACAGGCCTCAGGGCCGCTGTGTGCCCCGGTGGGCACCATCCCGACTTTTCGACAAAGTGCTAACTCTGGTGCTTGCAAGACCGTAGTTGCTGGGGTTTTCGAGTGGGGTGGGCCAGTGGCGAAAAAGTCCAATACAATCAAGGGGGAAATTTGACGTCAATACAAATTATCAGACACGATTGACAGACGGCGTTGTCTCAGTGTCCCTGCCCGGCTATCTCTTTGCTCAAGAAACTGCCCGGAGGGAGAAGCTATGCACACTGATATCGACGAGGTGACGGCTGGCATATACCGCCTATCGACGTATGTCGAAGAGGTAGATTTTACGTTTAACCAGTATCTCATTGACGCTGACCAGCCCTTGCTGTTTCATTGCGGCATGCGAGCGCTCTTTCCGGTGATCTCCGCAGCGGTGCCTCAAGTGATGCCGCTGACGCGCCTGCGGTGGATCTCCTTCGGGCATTGGGAAGCCGACGAGTCGGGGGCGATGAACGACTGGCTGGAGGCCGCCTCTGAGGCCCAAGTCGCCGTTGGGACCATTGGCTGCATGCTTTCCGTCAATGATCTGGCTGTTCGCCCGCCCAAACCGCTTGAAGATGAGGAGAGTCTCGATCTGGGCGGCAAGCGGGTGCGTTACCTGGCTACGCCCCATGTCCCACACGGTTGGGATGCGGGCGTACTGTTTGAAGAGACGAGCAAAACCCTCTTCTGCGGCGATCTTTTTACCCGGACCGGGCGCTGCGAGGCGATCTCGGAAGACGATCCTATCGCGCCCGCTCTGGCGGTAGAGGACACCTTTGGATCCACTGCGCTGACCCCGAACACCGCCCCTGCCATTCGCCGTCTGGCTGCCCTCAAGCCGGAGATGCTGGCGTTGATGCATGGGCCCGTTTTTCGCGGGGACTGTGAACGTGCCCTGCTCACGTTGGCCGACAGCTATGAGGAACGGTTTAAGCGGGTTCAGACATGAAAGAAAGAAGCAGGCTCATCTGCTCCATACCCGACTGACGCGATCCCAGAGCGGCAGCGGCGTAGTGAAAACGGCGCTCTGCTCATAAATTCGTATACCACTTGGCCAATTCGGTCCCGATGAGATGGGGGTTGTCCTCTTGGACGAAATGAATGCCCGCGCCAATGTCGACCACTTGCAGATTCGGGAGATTTTGCTGACACCACGAAACGGCTTGGGCATCGATGATCCCTCCTGGGGTGGCGGACAAGAGCAACTTCGGCAGCCGGGATTGCTGGAGTTTGCGGTTGTACTCCTCCACGATCGCCACGACGGCGGCGGGCTCACCCGCGATCGGAACCTCGTTCGGCCACCGCCACAACGGCTTGCGACTTGGCGGGTCGAGGTACGGAGCCCGATAGTGGTCCATTTCGGCGTCCGTGAGTTTGCGAACGATCAACGAGGGCAAGACCTGCTCCACGAACATATGCTGATTGACGATCATGTCCCAGCCGACATCTGGTGTCCGGAAGGCTTGGAACGTCTCCCTTAGGTCCGGGGGCATCGCGTCCCAACTGGGTATGGGCATCAAAATCGCCTCCATGAACACAAGCGCCTTGATGTTCGCTTCGTTGCGCATGGCATAGTGGAACCCTAAGGCCGAGCCCCAGTCGTGAATGACGAGGGTGAGATTGTGTAAGCCGAGCGTTTCAATAAAGCCCTCGACGTATTTGGCGTGATCAAAAAAGGAATAGTCGATAGCGGGCTTGTCCGATTTGCCCATCCCGATCAGATCCAGAGCGATACAGCGCGCATGGGATTGGACGTGGGGGATAATATTCCGCCACAGATACGACGAGGTCGGGTTGCCGTGCAGGAACAGCACGGGATCGCCGGTGCCTTCCTCGATATAATGAATCCGTGAGCCGTGGACGTCCACGTAGTGGGACGCATACGGAAAATCTGCTGAGATCGCTTGGGGCGCCATAGTGTCTCTCCTTGTGTGTACGCTTACTGTTCACCGCTGTGTTCGCGGTTCTAAATAGAACGGAATAAGCAGTCAAGGGCTTCCCCTTACAACAAGACCCCCCGCAGATCGGTGGAGAGGCTGAGAACGGCCAACGTGTCAACTTGCCAAGTTAAGCGCCAGCAATTCCCGCAACGCCTCGTCATCAGAAATATCAGCGGGCCAGCCGTAGGCTGCCGCTACCGCAGCATCAAGGGCGGCGTGTGAGTCGGCCAGCCATTGCGGACGGGTGTTGTAGAGATTGGTCAGGGTGCGTTTCTTGAGCGCTTTCGCTGCGTCCTCGTTGCGGGGCACCGGGCGCTTGGGATAACCGGGCACCGGCTCGTCTCCCCACTCCACCCATTCGGGCGGATTGAGCCAGCGGTCGCGCAGTTCGACCAGCCGTTGGGCGGCCTCAGCGATGGCAATAGCGTGTGGATTGTCAGCATAGTCGGCGGCGGAAATATTGGGCGATAGCCCCTCTGGAAACGGGAACGTCTCAAAGGTGGTGGTCGGCGTGTAGCACGGATCGTTGCCCTTGCCGAGCCATGTACCGAGGCGGAGCGACCAGACTTCATGAAACCGGCTGTGCAGAATACCGAAGGTTGTGTCGTCGTCGCGGGCGATGACAATCAGTTGATGGTCGGGACAGATGCGTGCGTCGTGCCACGCGAACAGGCGATGCTTAGCGACGGTCGGTGTAGCAATGTAGCGCGCCGATCCGCCTAGAGCCTCCCACATCGTAGGTCGAGGACGCTCATGCCGCCACCAGAAATCTCTGAGTTTCTTAACACGGTTCTTCTGTCGTGTAGGCCAGACATTTTCAGCAACATACGCAAAAGGCAACTCGTAGAGCGCAGCCTCCGCTCGTGACATCTCCCAACCGAAATCGACAATCCATTTTCCGGCCGGACGCCGTGCCATGTCCATGCCATTAGTCCAGGGTTTCAGTACGTCAGCATCAGGCCGTCCGTTGGGGTTTGTCGGCAGGCGCAGCCACTCCCGCGCGAGGTCGCCGGAGATATCGAACGAGCCACCTTTGGTGTCGCCCATGAAGGCCACTCCGCTATTCTCGGCAAGACGTTTCGCTTGGGTCAGATCAATGCCCACGTCACCGCTCTTCGCCGTCAAGTCGGCGTGGATCTCGTCCACAGGACGACCGTTGAGCCGCGCTTCCGACACCGGTTCACCTTCCGCGCCCGAGAAGCAGATCAGGGAAACGCGCACGGCAGCGCCATCTACAACCCACGGTTCATCACTCCATGCCTCGAAGATCGGACGGGCGGCGGTCGCAGCCTGTAAGGCCCGTCGGTTCGCCCCGCCGCGAATGGAATTGGTCGCAACGAACCCAGCCCGTTTGGCCTGACCCGCTTGCATGTGTTCAGCGGCCTTGACGAGCCAGTAGGTGACAAGGTCGGCCTCGGCTGGCACGCGACCGGCGTATGTCGAAAACACTTTCGAGACATAGTCCTCGCCAAGACCCGCGATCAACAGCTTACCGCCGAGAAACGGCGGATTGCCGATCACCACATCGGCCTCGGGCCACTCGGGTTCCTCACCCTCTGGGGTCAGGATGGCGTCTCGGCACTCAATGGTGTCGAGCGGTTTGAGAATCGGGTCGCGGGACTCGTTGAAGCCGTTGCGGCGCATCCACTGGATTTCGCCAATCCAGACCGAGACACGGGCTAACTCCGCAGCGTAGGCGTTGATCTCAATGCCCCTGACGTTGGCCGGACCGATGGCGGGAAATTCACGCTCCAAGCCCAGCGCTTCGGCTTCTAACTGTACCCGGTGTTCCAAATCCTTGAGGGCGTGGAGCGCCAGATACAGGAAGTTGCCCGAGCCGCAGGCCGGGTCAAGCACTGTAAAGGCGCGTAACCGTGTGAGGAAGTCACTCAGCCGCCGCTCGGCCTCCCTGCGCCGCCGGGTCCGGGTGGCGGCTGACGTGGCAGCCGTTGCCTTGTCCAGACTTGCCGCAATCTCGGCCTTGGCCGTTTCCCACTCGGCCAGCCAAGGCCGAATCACCACCGGCTCGACGATCAGCATGATCTTGTCCCGGTCGGTGTAATGCGCGCCCAGTTGCGAGCGCTTGTCCGGGTCAAGCCCACGCTCAAACAGCGTGCCCAGGATCGAGGGATCAATCTCCGACCAGTCGAGGGCAGCGGCGGCAAGCGTGGTCTCGACCTCGCTTTGCTCCAGCGGCAAGGCCAGGTCGTCGTCAAACAAGCCCCCATTGAACCAGGCCACCGGCTCGATGCCGACCCGCCCGCCCGAAGCCATAGCCTGAAAGAGCAGTTGGGCAAGTTCGGCGAACTCCTCGGGCTGCTGCCGCGCCTGCTCCAACACCCGGGTGAACATGGTGTTGGGCAGCAGCCCCACATCTTCGGCGAACATGCAGAACACCAGCCGGTTGATGAAATGCGCGACCGCCTGCGGGTCGTGGCCGCGCTCCCGCAGGGCGTGGGCCAGGGCGGCGAAGGTGGCGGCCGCCCGCTCAGTGAGCGCCTGGCGCGTTTCTCCCGGCTGCAACCGTTCGGGGTCGGCCATCGCCCATTTAAGGTGATCGCGGATGGCGGCATCCGCGAGATCGTCCAACGTGAATTCGTAGGTTTTACTGACACTGTTGGTCCAGTTGGTATGGATGCGGAACCGCGCCATGTCCGAGACGATCAGCAGCGGCGGGTTTTCCAAGGCCAGGGTGTACTGACGCAACTGTCTGAAGGCTGCGTCGAGGTTGGCGCGCTTGCCCTTGTACTCCCAGGCGAAGTGATGGCGTTTCCAGACATCGGCCCACCCGTCGCCGCCGGTGTCCTTGCGTGCGCCGCGCTCGAAGCAATAGCGCTCCCCTTTGGGATCAGCTTCGGCGGGCGTCGGCTCCCCGAGCAGCCGACACAGGTCGATAAAGTGCTCCTGGGACGCCGAGCGCTCCTTGAGTTCCGAGGCGCGCCATTTGGTGATGAATTCTGTCGGCGTCATCCCTGAATCACCTTTTTAGAAGGTCTGCTCCAGCCAGAATTTTGGGCGTATACGTCCGATAAGAGGTGAAGTGTCACGCTTGGGAAAGCAGGGCCGGGCTCACCTGTTGATGAGAGGGCGGCTAGACGGAATACAGGGAGTTTTTGCCAAACTGATCTTCCCTGACTGGCTGGCCAGTCGTGGCGAAGAACTGGACGCCTTGCACCACACACTCAAGATAGTGTTGCAGGACCTCCCCAAAGAGGCGGGCCTGGTACGCCGCTTTCTTCTCGGCACTCAGCGCAGCTTTCAACAGCGGAAACACTTCTATCGACAGGCGGCAGGTCTCTGGAGAAGTCGGTGCAATGCGCCACAGGACCCGGGCGGTCTGATTGGGTGGATCCCCCAGTTCGATGTCGTAGCCAACCCCCTCCTGCCAGTCCACGAAATTCCTCTGGTAGCGAATGCCACTGTAGTAGGTGATGGAATCACGAGCGCCCAGCCCCGGCCAGCGTTCGACTTCCGTCGTTGCACAGAAGGGGTGAAACTGCTTGAGACTGCCCGGGGCAGCGATGGCCTGCCATACGTCCGCCGCTGGGACCGCAATCTCCACACTCGCTTGCAGCGGCCGGCCGGGCTCCAAGCCCCATTGCTGAAGCCCGGTTTTCCAATCCGCACTGGGGAGCACATGAGTCGGCATACACCACCTCTCAGGGTTGATCAGCGTAGGCTGGGTACAGCTGCCCCATCCTACCCCGTCCCAGGCACGAACACAAAGCGGCCCCGTCGCAGCCGCCGTCCGCTTGCGATAAGACCAGAACCGCTCGTGTTGAAGTGACGCTGATACCGGGCCGTGCTGCGTCCGACTTCCGATGAGGACCGATATGTTGAGGTCGGCGCGTGCTCGACCCGCGTCACCAGACGACGGCCAAAGCTGTGTCAAATTGGCTGTCAAATAACGTGTCAAATAAGAACAGAATTTTGCCTGTTTCCTTGCTATGAGGAGAAAAAATCGTTATTTCTACAGAGCTTATGATTTTTCTGGTTTGTCAAATTGGCTGTCAAATACGAGGACAGATAAAGACATGGCACTGCCCCTTGAGCATATCAGCGTGATTGACCTGACCCGCGCCCGCGCCGGCCCGACCTGCGTCCGCCAGCTGGCCGATATGGGCGCCGATGTCATCAAAGTCGAGCAGCCCAACGACGAGGAGGGAACCAGCCGGCATCATTTTGACTTTCAGAACCTGCACCGCAACAAGCGCAGCCTGGTGCTGAATCTCAAAGACGAGCGCGGCAAAGACATTCTCAAAAAGCTGGTGCGCGATGCCGACGTACTGGTCGAAAACTATCGTCCCGCCGTGAAAAAGCGCCTCGGCATCGACTATGAGGCGCTCAGACCCCTCAACCCGCGCCTGGTCTACGCCAGCATCTCCGGCTTTGGCCAGACCGGACCGTATAAAGACCGCCCCGGCTATGACCAGATTGCCCAAGGCATGGGCGGTTTGATGAGCATCACCGGCCAGCCGGGCAGCGGCCCGTGGCGGGTCGGCATCCCGGTCGCCGACCTGAGCGCCGGCCTGCTCGCCGCCCAGGGCATTCTGGTCGCCCTGCTCGAACGCGAGCGCTCGGGCGAGGGCCAGTGGGTCCATACCTCGCTGCTCGAAGCCATGGTGTCCATGCTCGATTTTCAGGCCACGCGCTGGCTGATCGGCCAGGAAGTCCCCCCCCAGGCCGGCAACAACCACCCGACCAGCATCCCGACCGGCAGCTTCACGGTCAAAGACGGCCATATCAACATTGCCTCGGGCGGCCAGCATATGTGGAAACGCTTGTGCCGCGTGCTTGAAGCGGACGAATTGTACGACGACCCGCGCTTTGCCTCGCCGGGCCGACGCTCGCGCAACCGTGACGAGTTGAGCCGCGAGATGGAAGCCCGGCTGGCCCACAAAACCGCAGCCGAGTGGATCGCCGCACTCAACGCCGCAGGCGTGCCGAGCGGTCCCATTCTGTCGATTGACCAGGTCTTTGCCAATGAACAGGTCCAACACCTGGGCTTGGCCACCCCGCTTGGCCACCCCCAGCTGGGCGACATTCAGGTCCTGGGCCTGCCCGTCAGCCTCAGCCGCACGCCCGGCGGGGTTCGCACGCCCACCCCGGAGAAAGGCCAGCAGACCGATGAGATTTTGCGCCAGTTGGGTTTGAGCGCGGAGGAAATCCAGCGCTTGCACGAGGATGAGGTGGTATAGCTTTCGTCTCTGCCTCTCCCCACCGCATCAGGACAGCCATGCCGGGCAACACCTTTGGAACCGTCTTACGAGTGACCACCTTCGGCGAGAGCCACGGCCGGGCCGTGGGCGTGGTTGTGGACGGCTTTCCGGCCGACTTCCCGCTTGACCTCGCCGCCATCCAGCACGAAATGGACCGCCGCCGGCCCGGCCAATCCAAACTGGTCACCCAGCGTAAAGAGGGCGACACGATAGAACTCTTCTCGGGCGTGTTCGAGGGCAAGACGACCGGCACCCCGCTGATGGCCATGGTCTCGAATACCGACATGCGTTCCAGAGACTATGACGAACTCGCCCAGCTGTTCCGGCCCGGACACGCCGACTTCACCTATTTCGCCAAGCACGGCCACCGCGATCATCGGGGCGGGGGCAGAGCGTCGGTGCGGGAATCGGTCGGGCGGGTGTTTGCCGGCGCCCTGGCCAAGCAGCTGTTAGCCCGGTTCGGGATTACGATCAAAGGCGGCGTCACTCAGGTCGGTACGGTCTGTGCGCAGGCGCGGCTGTGGGACACGGTCGAAGACAACGAGCTGCGCAGCGTTGATCCGGCCAGCGTGGCCGCCATGCGGGCCGAGGTCGAACAGGCCAGAAAAGAGCGCGATTCGGTCGGCGGGGTGATTGAGGTCGTAGCCGAAGGCGTGCCGCCCGGGCTGGGCGAGCCGGTGTTCGGCAAGCTCGACGCCGAACTCGCCGCCGCTCTGATGTCCATCCCGGCGGTCAAGGGGGTCGAGTTCGGGGCCGGCTTTGCCGCCGCCGCCATGCGCGGCAGCCAGATGAACGATGAGCTGTCTCCGACAGGCTTTGTGAGCAATAATCATGGCGGTATGCTGGGCGGCATTTCCTCTGGCGCGCCGATTGTCGCCCGGCTGGTGGTCAAGCCGACCTCCTCTATCCCCCAGGATAAAAACACGATTGATGTGAATTTTCAGCCGCGCACGGTTGCCACCCGCGGCCGGCACGACCCGTGTGTGGCAATCCGCGGCGTGCCGATTGCCGAGGCCATGGTCGCCCTGGTCCTGGCCGACTCCCTGCTGCAAGATACAGCCACCCGAGGAGCGCGGGAGTACTTCTCGCCGCGCGAGTATCTCGACTACGACTCGGCGACCGGAGTCCGGCGTCGGCGGCTGCGCTCATGACCAGTAAAGGCACGCGCAGCCCCCTCGACTACGCCTACCGCCTGCTGGGCCGACGCGCCTACAGCACGGCCGGTCTGGCGGCAAAGATGCGCGCCACCGGCTTCAGCCCCCACACGGCGGCGCGGACCGTCGCCCGCCTCAGCAACCAGGGCTATCTCAACGACACCCGGATGGCCGCCGAACTGACCCAAAGCTTGCAGGCGCGCGGCTTCGGCCCGGCCGCCATCCGCCAGAAACTCGTCCACCACCAGCTCGATGCCACCCTGATTGAGCAGACGCTTGAGGCGCGACAGCCGGCCCTCGAACTCGAGGCTGCTCGCAAGCTGCTGGCTAGCCGTTTCCCTGCGGACGCGCTACAACAGGCCAAGACCTATGCCCGGGCGTTGCGCCTGCTCATGCGCCGTGGCTATTCCTACGAGCTTGCCAAACAGCTGTTGGGCAGCCCACCCCAGGATGAGAAGGGGGTCGATGATCTCATGTAGACGAGGTCGTCATCATTGACCCCCTTTTGGTCGAGTGAGCCCAGCGGCCGAAAGAAGACGAGCCATGACGGGAAACGAGATTCGAGACAGTTTTCTGCGTTTTTTTGCCGACCGGGGCCATCGCATCGTGCCCAGCGCGTCTATCATTCCAGCCAGCGACCCGACGCTCCTGTTCACCAATGCGGGCATGGTGCCGTTCAAGAATATCTTTCTGGGCATGGAACAGCCGGCCCATACCCGGGTGGTCGATTCCCAGAAGTGTCTGCGGGTGTCGGGCAAACACAACGACCTCGAAGAAGTCGGCCGCGATACCTATCACCACACCTTCTTTGAGATGCTCGGCAACTGGTCGTTTGGCGATTACTACAAAGCCGAAGCCATTGGCTGGGCCTGGGAACTGCTGACCGAGGTGTGGCACCTGCCCTCCGGGCAGCTGTGGGCAAGCGTGTATACCACCGACGATGAGGCCGACGAGCTGTGGCGGACGCGGACCAGCATCAATCCAGACCAGATTCTGCGCTTTGGCGAAAAAGACAACTTCTGGGAGATGGGCGAGACCGGGCCGTGCGGACCGTGCTCCGAGATTCACATCGACCGTGGGCCGGGGTCGTGCGAGCTGGCCAACACCCCGGGCCACACCTGCGGCGTCAACGCCGACTGCCCCCGCTTTATCGAGCTGTGGAATCTGGTGTTCATTCAGTACAACCGCAACCCCGACCGTTCGCTCGACGATCTGCCGGCCACCCATGTGGATACCGGCATGGGTCTGGAGCGCGTCGCCGCAGTCCTCCAGGATGTGCCGGGCAATTACGACTCTGACCTGCTGCGCGACGTCATCCGCGCCACCGAAGCGCTCAGCACGATGCGCTATGGCACTGCTCCAGACAGCGACATTTCCTTTCGGGTGATTGCCGACCATGCCCGGGCGGCCGCGATTGCGATTGCCGACGGCGTTGTGCCGACCAATGACGGCCGGGGCTATGTGCTGCGCCGCATTATGCGCCGGGCTCTGCGCCACGGGCGTCTGATCGGCTTTGAGCAGCCCTTTTTGTGGCGCGTCGTTGACAGCGTGGTATCGCTGATGGGCCAGGCGTATCCCGAGTTGAACGAGCGCAGGGACTATCTCAGCGAGGTCATTCGGACCGAGGAAGAACGCTTTTCAGACACCCTAGGCAGGGGCCTGAGCCTGCTGGAGCAGGAGATCGGCAGCCTGCGAGCCGGGTCGGCCACCCGCCTGTCTGGGGAGATTGCCTTTCGCCTGTACGATACCTACGGCTTTCCGCTGGACCTGACCGAAGACTTCCTGGCCTCAGAGGGGTTTGCGCTTGACCGGGACGGTTTTGAGCGGGCCATGGAACAGCAGCGCAGCCGTGCCCGCGAGAGCCAGAAAGACCTCGTGTATATCAACACCGGTCTGACGGACCTGCACTCCCGTTTTGTCGGCGACCGGATTACCGAGTGGGAGTCCGAGATCCTGGCCGTGCTGGTCGATGGAGAATCGCGCGGCGGTCCGGTCGGTCAGGGGCAAGCGGTCGAGATTGTCACCGCCGAGACGCCTTTTTATGGCGAATCCGGCGGTCAGGTGGGGGATAACGGCCGCCTGGAGACCACCCGGGGTGATCGTGTCGAGATTCTCGATACCCAGAAGCCCCAGCCGCTGCTGACGGTCCATCGTGGTCGGGTCAGCCGTGGGGCGGTTCAGACCGGCGACCGGGTGCGTCTTATTCTCGACACCGCGCGGCGTGAGGCGACGCGGCTCAACCACTCGGCCACCCACGTGATGCACGCCGCCCTCAGACAGGTCTTGGGCAGCCACGTCCGCCAAGCCGGCTCCCTGGTGACCCCGGACCGCCTGCGTTTCGACTTTACCCATACCAGCCCGGTCAAACCGGACGAGCTGGCCCACATCGAGACCCTGGTCAATACCCATATCCGTGACAACGCCGAGGTCAGCAGCGCGGAGATGTCCCTCAACGAGGCGCTCAAAAGCGGCGCCCTGGCCTTCTTCGGCGAAAAGTACGGCGAGATCGTCCGCGTAGTCCAGATGGGGGACTTCTCAACCGAACTGTGTGGCGGCACCCATGTCGGCCGCACCGGCGATATCGGTCTGTTCAAGCTCAGGGCCGAGAGCGGCGTGGCGTCCGGGGTGCGGCGCGTCGAAGCCACGACAGGCGAGGCCGCCCTCGACTGGGTGCGTCACAAAGAGCAGTTGCTCAAAGAGGTGGGGACACTGGTCAAGGGCGCGGAAGAAGACGTGACCGCCAAGATCTCCCGCCTGCTGGCCCAACAGCGCGAGCTGGAAAAGCAGCTGGCCGAGCTGCAAAGCCAGGTGGCCGGCTCGCAGAGCGATGCGCTGCTCAGCCAGGCGCGACAGCTGCACGGCATCAACGTTCTGGCCAGCCGGGTCGAGGGGGTTGAGGCCGCAGGTCTGCGGGAGATGGCCGACCGGCTGCGCGATAAGCTCCAGCCGGGAGTCATTGTGCTGGGTCTGGTCAAAGACGAGCGGGTCAGTCTGCTGGCAGCGGTCAGCAAAGACGTGACCGAGCGCTATCAGGCCGGGGCGCTGATCAAACAGCTCGCTCCGATCGTCGGTGGTGGTGGTGGCGGCCGGCCGGACTTTGCCCAGGCCGGCGGCAAAAATCCTGCCCGGCTGGATGAAGCGCTGCAAAAGGTGTATGAGCTGATTGAGCACGGTACGGAGGAACGCTGATCGCTTGATGAGACGGTCAGCCTTCCCCTGTCTGGAGACGGCACGCCAGCCCGGAGCCCTATGGAGCATCACCTCCGAGACACGTCCCACCTGGAGTTTGACGATCCTCGTTTCTTCCGCGACCTGCTGGGGAACCAGGACGCCCACCTGCGCGGCATGGAAAAAGCGCTGGGGGTGAAAATATCGGCCACGGGCTGCGGTCTGAACATTGCAGGCGAGGATCACCAGCGCGAGCTCGCCGGCCGGGTGGCGACCCAGCTGTACGGCCTGATTAAAAGCGGCTATCCGGTCTATCCCAGCGACGTTGACTACGCCATTCGCATCCTGAGCCGCAACCGGTCGGCCAAGCTGCGCGATATCTTTCTGGATACCGTCTATATCTCGTCCAAACGCCGCACGATCACGCCCAAAAGCCTGGTCCAAAAGTCGTACATCGACGCCATCCGCACCCACGACATCGTGTTCGGCATCGGTCCGGCAGGAACCGGAAAAACCTATCTGGCCATGGCCGTAGCGGTTGCCGCCCTCATGAAGCAGAAGGTGAGCCGGGTGGTCCTCACCCGGCCGGCGGTCGAAGCCGGAGAAAAACTCGGCTTTCTGCCCGGCGACCTGGCCGAAAAGATCAACCCCTATCTGCGGCCCCTGTACGACGCCCTGTACGACATGGTCGATTTTGACCGGGCGCGAAAAATGATCGAACGCGGCACGATCGAGGTCGCGCCCCTGGCGTTCATGCGCGGCCGGACGCTCAACGATTCCTTTGTCATTCTGGACGAGGCCCAGAACACCACGAGTGAGCAAATGAAGATGTTCCTGACCCGCCTCGGCTATGGCTCGCAGGCGGTCATCACCGGTGACATCACCCAGATCGATCTGCCGCCCGGCACCCGGTCCGGCCTCAAAGAGGCGCGCTCCATTCTGCGCAATATCGACGGCATCGAGTTTACCCTGTTCACCGAAAAGGACGTGGTCCGCCACCGGCTGGTCCAGGATGTGATTAGCGCCTATGAACGCGACCAAGAAAAACGAGAGCAGACCAGACACGCCCGCCGAGACCGCCGCCGGCAGCGCCAAGCCGGGACTCGTCATCGACATCTGCGGAACAACGCCGACGGTGAGTCGGACCGTGCTCCGCAGCTGGGCCAGGAAGATCCTCCGTCATCTGGGACAGACCCCGGCCGAACTCAGCATCGCCCTGGTCCGCGATCCGCAGATCCGCCGGCTCAACCGTCAGTACCGCCGCCAGGACAGCCCGACTGATGTGCTGTCCTTTCCCTTGGCCGACGCAACGTGCCCGTTTCTGCTCGGCGATGTCATCATCTCAGTCGAGACCGCCAGCCGTCAGGCCGCCGACCGTGGCGTCGGCCTGGCGGAAGAACTCCAGAGCTTGTTGATTCACGGGATATTACACCTGGTGGGCTACGACCACGAGGTCTCGACCAGCGCGGCGAGGCGGATGCGACGCAAGGAACGCGAACTCAAAGCCCGGCTGTAAAGACCTCACCATGCTGCCCCTGCTGTACTCCAGGCAGACCGCCCTGGTCTTTGCCAGCGGCATGCTGCTGTCGCTCGCCTTTCCCAAAGCCGATCTCGGCCTGATAGCCTGGGTCGCTTTTGTTCCCCTGGTCTGGGTGGTGTGGGAAGGCTCCCTGCGCCGGGCCTTTTTCTACGGCTGGATGGGCGGCATGGGCTTCTATCTGTGCAGCGTCTACTGGGTCGTGCACACCATCGGTCTGTACAGCAACATCCATCCGGTCGTTGCCGTCATTCCCCTGTTCCTGATGTGCAGCATTCTGGCCGCCTACACCGGCGCCTTTGCCCTGGGCGTTCGTTGGTGTAAGGGCAACTGGCGCTGGCTCCTGATTTTTGGGCCCCTGCTGTGGGTCAGCCTGGAGTGGCTGCGGTCGTTTTTCTTCATCGGTTTTCCGTGGGTCAGCCTGGGCTATTCACAACATCGGTCGCTGAACCTGATCCAGATCGCCGAGCTGACCAGCGTGTATGGCATCTCGGCCCTGGTCATCTTCGGCAACCTGGTCGTGTTCACCCTGGTCTATAAGCGCGGCCCCGGACGCGGGCGGCTGCTGGTGGGGACGGTCGCCCTCATCCTGTGCGTCATGGCCTGGGGTTCGTGGCGCCGTGCCCAGCTGGCCAGCCTGCCCCACGACCAGCGCCTGCGCGTCGGTGTCGTTCAGGGCAATATCGAACAGGACGAAAAATGGCGACCAGCCTTTCAGGCCGAAACAATCGCCCGCTACGCCCGGATGACGCGCCAGGCCGCCGCCCAGGACACCACGCTGATTGTCTGGCCGGAAACCGCGGTGCCCTTCTTCTTTCAGTCGGACTATACCTACCGTGGCCGGATTCTCGGTCTGGCCCGTGAGATGAAGACCCCGCTGCTGTTCGGCAGCCCCGCCTTCGAGCGCGGCCCGCGCCGCGTCACCCTGTTCAACCGGGCCTATCTGTTGTCGGCCGAGGCCGAGGTCGTGGACCGCTATGACAAGATCATTCTCACCCCGTTCGGGGAGTTCATCCCTTTTCAGGATAGCTTTCTGTTTTTTCTGGATAAACTCGTCGAAGGCATTGGCGACTTTGCCCCCGGAACCACGCCGACCGTTTTTCCGCTGCCACCGCACGCCTTTGGCGTCCTGATTTGCTACGAGGGCATTTTTCCAGACCTGGCTCGCCGCTTCGTTGAAGGCGGAGCCACCTTTCTGGTGAATATCACCAATGACGCCTGGTTCGGCCGGACCGCCGCCCCGTATCAACACCTGATGATGGGAGCCCTGCGCGCGGTGGAAAACCGGGTGCCGCTCGTCCGGGCGGCCAACACCGGCATTTCCGCAGTGGTCGATGTGACGGGTGCGGTGCAAACCCGCACACAGCTGAATGAGACGACGTTCTTTGTCGACGACATCAGCTGGCCTCGGGTGACCAGCTTCTATACCAGGTATGGCGACATCTTCGCCCGCCTGTGTGCCCTCAGCTGTCTGGGTATGCTAGGATATCGCTCTGTGAGGTATTACCAACGTCAAGTCCGCAAGGGAGGACCGCATGCTGGCCGAGTTGAAGGAAAAACTGACTGACCTCCAGACCCGGGTGGACAAGCTCGGGAGGCATCTTTGACATTGCCGCCAAAGAGACCCGCATCGCCGCGCTCGAAGAACTGATCGGCGCTGACGAATTCTGGCACGACCAGGACACGGCCCAGACTGTCCTCAAAGAGCGCGCCGCGCTGCGCGATACGGTCGGCGCCTGGAAGACGCAGCAGCAGGCGCTGGCCGACGCCCTGGTCTTCTTTGAAATGGCCGAGGCCGGCGATGCCGAGGCGACCGACGAGGTCGAAACCGCACTGGTCGAGATTGGTCAGGCCGTCAGCACGGCCGAGCTGCACCAGCTGCTCGGCGGTGAGCACGACAGCCACAACGCGATCGTCAGCCTGCGCCCCGGCGCCGGAGGACTCGAAGCCCAGGACTGGGCCGATATGCTGTTGCGCCTGTACCTGCGCTGGGCGGAGCGGCGCGGCTTTCGCACCGAGGTTGCCGAGTATCTGCCGGCAGAAGGCGGTGGCCTGAAAAACGCCACCTTCACCGTTGAAGGCGCCTATGCGTATGGCTATCTCCGCGCCGAAGCGGGGATTCATCGCCTCGTCCGCATCTCTCCGTTTGACGGCAACGCTCGGCGCCATACCTCCTTCGCCTCGCTGTTTGTGTATCCGGAGATCGACGATAGCGTTGAGATCGATATTCGCCCCGAGGATCTTCGCGTCGATACCTATCGGGCCAGCGGAGCGGGCGGCCAGCACGTCAATAAAACCGACTCGGCCGTCCGCCTGACCCATCTGCCCAGCGGCCTTGTCGTCACCTGTCAAAATGAGCGATCGCAGCACCGTAACCGGACGATGGCAATGAAAATCCTCCGCGCCCGTTTATATGAACACGAGTTGGAGAAACAAAAGGAGCGGATGGAAGATCTGGAAAAGAGCAAAAAGGATATTGCCTGGGGCAGTCAAATCCGCTCGTATGTCCTGCACCCCTACCGGATGGTCAAGGACCACCGCACCGGGGTCGAGATCGGGAATACGGACGCGGTGCTCGACGGTGATATTGATCCCTTCATTGAAGCGTATCTGCTCCAAAACAGACGAGGATGACCACCTGACCAAGAAGAGAGATCATCGTCCATTTTGCCAACGCCTGGCCGCCCGAGCCGGCGCCGTACTCGGAAAGCACACGACATGACCGGAGAACTCGCCACACTACTCAAGCAAAAACGGGAAGAGCAGGGGCTGTCGTCCCAAGAGGTGTGCAGTAAGACGCGCATCCCAGAGTCCTATTTGTCCATCTTAGAGGGTCAGGGCGACCCGCGCGTGCTGGCCGATGCCCTGTATCTCGTCCCCTTTTTGTGCACCTACTCGACGTTTCTCGACCTGGACCCGGCCGAAACCGTTCCCAAATTCCTGGCCGATATCCGACACGAGACGCCCGGAGAGGGCGCACCCCAGCGCACGGCTCGCCCGTTTTTCCGTCCAATCGTCATCGGGCTTGTTCTTCTCGCCCTCGTCGTGCTGGGAGGCTATGTTTTCAAAGACAGCCTGCCCTGGCTTGAATCCCTTGGCAACACTTCGGGAAGCAGGTAGACTCCTGCGACGCTTCAGCAGTGCATGGGCGTGTCATGTGCCCGTAGCTCAGAAGGAGGGGAAGTGATGAGCGCACTACAGATACACGAACTCCCCACACTCACCGACCCGGTCTTGATCGTCGCCTTTGCCGGCTGGAACGACGCCGGGAATGCGGCGACGCATGCCGCCGAGTTCCTGGTCAAGGGTCTGCAAGCCCGCAAGTTTGCCGGCATTGACCCTGAGGAATTCTATGATTTTTCTGAAACCCGGCCCCAGGTCCGCCTCAGAGAAGGGCTGTACCGGGAGATCAAGTGGCCAGCCAACGACTTTTTTTACTCCACGACTCCGGCCCTGCGCCGCAACCTGATTCTGGGGGTTGGCATTGAACCGCAGTTGAAGTGGAAAACCTACTCGGCCGCCATTCTCGATCTGGCAAAACAGTGCGGGGTGAATCTGGTCATCACCCTCGGGGCGCTGCTGGCCGATGTGGCCTACTCGCGGCCGGTTCGGGTGGTGGGCTTCTCCAGCGATCCGACCCTGGCCAGCCAGATTCAGGTCACCCCGTCCCGCTACGAAGGTCCGACCGGCATTGTCGGCGTGTTCAACGACGCCTGTCGCCAAGCCAGTCTGGCCTCGGCCAGCTTTTGGGCCAACGTGCCGCACTATATCTCGGCCACACCCAATCCCAAGGCCGCCCTGGCCCTGGTCGAACGGCTCGAGTCCTTCCTCCAGTTCAGCATTGAAACCGCCGAGCTGAGCACCCAGGCGTTTGATTTCGATGCCAAAGTCGCCCAGGCCGTGTCCGAGAATGCCAATATGGCGGCCTATGTCAAACAGCTCGAAGAACGGGACCAGGAGGAAGGGGTCGGACTGGAGACCGCACCCAAAGGCAAAGGCAACGGCAACGGTCACGCCAACGGTCATGATATGGAAGACGCGCTCCAGCGTTTCCTCCAGCAACGCAAAGATGACAAGGATGAGGATGAATAAGGCCGGGCAGCAGCTGCAGCCCGCCGCCAGACACCCGGCATGAACAACACCGTATACATGGTCAACCTGGGCTGCCCCAAGAACCTGGTCGACGGAGAGGTGATGCTCGGCCTGCTGGCCCAGGCCGGTTACACCATGAGCCTCGATCCAGACCAGGCCGGCATCCTGATGGTCAACACCTGCAGCTTCATCGACGAGGCCAAGGAAGAGTCGATTGAAACGATTCTTGAGCTGGCCGCCTACAAAGCGCACAGCCCGGCCAAGCAACTCATCGTGACCGGCTGCCTGGCCCAGCGCTACGCACCCGAGCTGCGGGCCTCCTTGCCCGAGGTGGACGTGTTTGTCGGCACCGGCGAGTTTCTGCGGATTACCGACATTCTGCGCGCCAAGCGGGCCGCCCTGGACGGTCCGGTCTCGTATGTTGGCGCGGGCCATATCCTGCCCGATCAGACCACCCCGCGCGTCCCGACCACGCCGTTTTACTCCGCCTATCTCAAGGTCGCCGAGGGATGTAACCATCAGTGTGCCTTCTGCATCATCCCCAAGATTCGGGGCCGACAGGAGAGTCGTTCCATCGACTCGCTGCTGGCCGAAGCCGAGACCCTGGCCGCCCAAGGCGTGCGCGAACTCAACCTGATCGCCCAGGATCTGACCGCCTACGGCCGGGAGCGGCGCGACGGCACCACCCTGCTGGGGCTGCTGCGGGCGCTGTGCCGGGTGGACGGCATTGACTGGCTCCGCCTGCTGTACTGCTACCCCAATTATCTGGACGCGGCCGTGTTGCGCTGCATCGCCGAGGAAGACAAGATCTGCCCCTACATCGACCTGCCCCTCCAGCACATCAGCGACCGGATGCTGCGGGCCATGCGCCGAGAAAAAAGCGGGGATGGCATTCGGCGCCTGCTGGACCGGATTCGGACCCATATTCCCGGCGTCGTGCTGCGCAGCTCTTTTATCGTCGGCTTTCCGGGCGAACAGGAAGAAGATTTTCGGCAGCTGCTCGACTTTATCGGCGAAGCGCAAATTGATCACGTCGGCGTCTTCCGTTACTCGCAGGAAGAGGGCACGCGGGCCGGACTGATGACGGACCAGGTCGAACCGGTGCTCAAACACGAGCGCTGGACCCGGCTCATGGAACGCCAGTATCAGGTCGTGCGTAAAAAGCAGCTGTCGCTGATCGGCGCTGAGCAGCCCGTCCTGATGTGTGACGCCGACGAACAGGGACGGGTGTGGGGTCGCACACGCGGTCAGGCGCCCGATATCGATGGGGTGGCCTATTTCCCCCAGGAGACCCAGGCGGCCAGCGGAGAGATTGTGCCGGTGCGCATCGTCGGCGTGACCGGCTATGATCTGAACGTGCATCGGCTGCCCGGGTCGCTGCCGACAAACGGTTGACTTTGAGTGGGTTGTTTATTAGAGTGGAGCACTTTTCAGAAATCGAGTCGGAGAGGGAAGGTCGCATGCGAAAAACGTTTCTGAAAAAAATGCACGAAACGTTAACCGCTCAGAAACAGCAAATCCTGGAGCAGTTGGACGAAGAGTTTCGGGTCGGCAAAGAGGGCACGATCGAAGAAGGCATGGACACCTATGACCTGGCCAGCGAAGAGCGCGACCGGGAGATCAATCTGATTCTGAGCGACCGCGACCGGGATAAACTCCAGGCGATCGAAGACGCCCTCGAACGCATCACGTCCGGTGACTACGGCTTGTGCGATATGTGTGAAGAAGAAATCACGCCCCAGCGGCTCGAAGCCCTGCCGTTTACCCGCTTGTGTGTGTCCTGCCAGAGCGATCTCGAAAAAGAGGCCAAACTGCACCGCCGCACCGATGACGACCGTCTCCGCCGACGCGGGTCGATGGTCGATCTTGACGACGACGGCGTCTGAACACTCCCGTTCTTCCCTCTCCAAACGGGGCATCCCAGACCGAAAAGATGAACGATGATGACCACTTCATCAGGAAGGGATCATCATCCACCTTTGTCCGCAACCCCTGCGCGTAACTCTCTTGCCGCCCTTTTTTCCGCCGCAGTCGCGGCCGTCGATCCGGGGCGACTCATACGAGACAGTCTCACCCGGCAGGCAAACCGACTCAGCGTCCGGGTCGGCGACCGGACGACTCACTTCTCCCTCAACCACAACGCCTTCATCGTTGGCGCGGGCAAGGGTGCCGGGCGCATGGCCCAGGCCCTGCTGCAGCTGCTCGGCGGACACCTGATTGGGGGCAGCGTCGTCGTGCCTCAAGATGCGGTCCTCAGCCTTGATCCCGTTTCGGTCATCGCCGCAGAGCATCCCCTGCCGGGCTCGGGCAGTCTGCGCGGCGGCACCCAGTTGGCAGCCCTGCTGGCTGAGCGCGGCCCGTCCGATCTGGTCTGTTTTTGCCTGACCGGAGGGGCGTCGAGTCTGCTCGTCGGGCCGGTTCCAGGCGTCTCGCTCGAAGACAAGCTGACGATGAATCGCCTGCTCCTGGCCTGCGGGGCAGACATTCAGGAAATCAACACGGTACGCAAACACCTGTCCCGGCTGAAAGGCGGACAGTTGGCCCGCCTGGCGGCTCCTGCGAGCGTGATCAGTTTCATCCTGTCGGACGTGATTGGCGATGATTTGAGTACGGTCGGCTCGGGGCCGACGGTCGCCGATCCGACGACATTTGCCGAGGCGTGGCGCATCCTGGAACGCTATGAGCTGTTGACCGCCAGCCCTGAGTCGGTCACCCGCCATCTGTCGGCCGGTATGCAGGGCAGCGTGGCAGAGACACCCAAGCCGCACGACCCGATCTTTGCCCGGGTCCACAACTACCTGCTCGGTTCCAACCGGCTGGCGCTCGAAGCGGCGGCCTCAGACGCCCGGCAACGGGGCTTCGACGTCCACATGCTTCCCGAACCCGTGGCCGGCGACACCACGCACGCAGCCCGCGCTTTTGCCCGGCAAATCCGAACCCGTCTGGCACGAGACCGCAGCCCGACCTGTGTGCTGGCCGGCGGAGAAACAACCGTCCAACTGACAGGCAGGGGCAGGGGCGGACGCAATCAGGAATTTGCCCTGGTCGTCGCCCAACAGCTCCAGGACGAAGTGGGCTGGACTCTCCTCAGCGCCGGAACAGACGGCCGAGACGGCCCGACCGACGCGGCGGGCGCCTATGCCGATGGGACCAGTGTCCGCCGGGCGCGTGCTAAGGGGCTCGACCCGTCCACCGCTCTCCGCAACAACGATTCGTACACCTTCTTTGCCGCGCTGGGCGATGTATTCCAGCCGGGTCCGACCGGCACCAATGTCATGGACATCAAAATCGCGCTGATTGAGCCGCCGCCGGACTCATCATGACAGGCGGGGAACAAGCGCAGATGATTCGTTTGTCCCGCGTCAGCAATAGCATTCCGAATCCTTCATTGAACTCAGCAGCGTTGATTTCTCTCCCACGACCGGCCTATATGACCGGTGAGAGCAGTCACATAGAAGGAAGCATTGCATGCAGTACACGTTTCTCAGTCGAACCGGCGTCAAAGTCTCACGCCTGTGCCTCGGCTGCATGAGCTATGGCTCATCGTCGTGGCGGCCGTGGGTCCTGGACGCCGAAGGTGCCGCGCCGTTCTTTCGACGCGCGGTTGAGGCCGGGGTCAACTTCTTTGACACGGCCGATGCCTACTCTGTCGGTGTCAGTGAAGAGGTGACCGGCCGCCTGCTGCGCGAGTACGCCAACCTCGACGAGGTGGTGCTGGCCACCAAGGTCTTCTTTCCCATGTCCGAGGGACCGAATATGGGCGGCCTGTCCCGGAAGCACATCGAGCAGGCGTGCGAGGCCAGCCTGAAACGCCTCGGTGTGGATGTCATCGACCTGTATCAAATCCATCGGCTCGACCCGCACACCCCCATAGAGGAAACCCTGGCCGCGCTTGACCGGCTGGTGAGCCAGGGCAAGGTCCGCTACATCGG
>JAAXHF010000545.1 GCA_012271025.1 Deltaproteobacteria bacterium
GGTCCGGGCTCAGCTGTTCCCGCCGGCGGACCGGCAGCTCAATGATAAAGCGACTGCCGTGGGGGAGATTGTCCCGCACGCGCAAAAATGCCTGATGGTCGGCCACCACCGTGGCCACTATCGCCAAGCCCAGACCCGTGCCGTCTTTTTTGGTCGAAAAATAGGGCTCGAACAAACGGTCCTTGATCTCGGCCGGAATACCGCAGCCGGTATCAGCCACCTCGAGCCGGACGATGCCGACCGAGCGGAAAAAGCGGGTCACCACCTCAATACGACCCGCCTTGGGACTGCCGTTGACCGGTGTCCGGCAGGCGGCCACCGCGTTGTCCAGCAGGTTGCGAATCATCCGTTTGATGCCCTCGCGGTCAAGGTCCAACAGCGGCAACTCGGGGTCGTGGGACAGGCTGAACTCCAGGTTCCGGTGCGCCTCGGAAAAGATGACAATCACCTCCTGGATCAGGGCGTTCAGGTTCTCCGGCCGGTACTCGGCGGTCGGCAGGCGGGCAAAGGTCGAAAACTCGTTGACCAGCCGTTTAATCGTATCGACCTCATGGGCAATGCTCTGGACACACTCGTCAAAAACGCCCTGAGAATCGGACAGCTGCGGCGCAAAGCGGCGGTGCAGGCGCTGCGCGGCAAGCTGAATCGGAGTCAGCGGATTTTTGATCTCGTGGGCAATGCGGTAGGCGACCTCGCGCCAGGCTTCCATGCGTTCGACCCGGATGATCTGCGTCACGTCCTCGAAAAAGCACACTCCGCCCAACACGTCCCCGCGCTCATCGGTCAGCGGCGCGGCCGTCACCAGCAGGGTCAGGGCGTGGTCGTCGCGCAGCAGGCGCAGCTGGGCCTGGTGTTCGGGTCCGCTCTCGTCCCCGGCGTTCGGGCGGTCGAGCGATTCACTCAGCAGGGCGCCGACCATCCGTCGCAGTTCGGCGAACTCGCCCGCCCCGAACACCTCATGGTAGTCTCGCTCAACAGCTCGCTCAGCCGCTAGCCCGAGCAGGTGTTCGGCAGCCCGATTGACCGTCGAAACCAGGCCGGTCCGGTCCAGGGAGACGACCCCGGTGTTCATATTGGCCAACAGGATTTCCATGTAGCGCCGACGGGCTTCCAACTCGTGGTGGCTCTGCTGCAAGTCGGTCGTCATCCGGTTAAAGGCGGCCACCAGAGTCCCAACCTCGTCCTCGCCTTCGCCTTCGAGCCGGGGGGTCCAGTGGCCTTGGGCCACCTCACGGGTTGCCGCAGCCAGTTGTTGGAGGGGAACAGCGATCTTCTTCGACAAAAAGAAACCCAGCCACACCGCAGCAAAGACCGCGACCAGGGTGACCAGAAACATGGTGATCAAATAGTTGTTCTTCATCGGCTGCTTGAGGATTCTGAACTGCCGATACTCGCGGAAGGCGTCCGCCACCTGGCCTCCCTGACTGGCCACATGGGGCGGCACCGCGTATTCAACGACCACCGCTCCGGCCACCTCACCGCGATCCAGAATGGGCACGCCGCCACGCACGACCTCGGTCTGGCCCAGGAAATAGGTCTGGCGGACGGCGGTCGTGCGGAATACCCGGTCGAGCAGTTTGGCGTCCAGGCTGCCGTCCCCACCAAACGCGCGGTCCGGCCCCGAGGCGCTCGCCACGAGCTGCCGCTCGGGACCAAAGACCAGAATCCGGCCCAACTCGAAGCGCTGGCGGGTGTGTTCAAGCAGGGGCGCCAGCGCCTGACCGTGCTCGGCGGTCGCTCTCTGAGTCGCTATCTCAGTGGCCAGACCGCGGGCGTGAAACAGGGCTTCGTCGGCCAAATGGTCGTAGAAGGCATCGACAACGCTGAGCGCTCCGCCCAGCGAGTCTTCGATCTCGTTGGAGAACCAGTTGTCGATGGACCGGTTGACAAAGCCGATGCCGATTAAAAACAGCAGAATGGCCGGCAACAGGGAAATCGCCACAAAGGCCAGGACCAGCTGAAAGCGCAAATACGCGCCCGGCAGCTTCTGCCGCCGCTCGTAAAAGAGTTTGACCAGATTGCGACCGACCAGAAAAACGAGCAGGACGAGCAGAATGATATTGAGGTTGATCAGCAGGACGAAGACGATATTGCTGCTCAGGCTGTGGGTGTTGCTGAGCTGCGGCAGCGGACTCTGAAAGACGGCAAACAGCCCCACGCCAAGCGCGGCGATCAGAATCAGCACGCCTTCCCAGCGCCGGCGGCGTTTGGCCTGCTCAGACTCTGGGGGTGGGGAAGTGGACGGCGGTCGCGTGTCCATAGGTCTCACCTGCTCGACGGTCGCGGGGTTCAGAACAGCCGGTCCTGACCCGAGCCGTCTGTCCCGCCGCTGTGAGCCCGGCCAAAATGGGTATAGGCTTTCAGGGTCGCCAGCCGCCCACGGGGGGTGCGTTGCAGATAGCCCTCCTGGATCAGATACGGCTCATACACGTCTTCAATCGTATTTTTCTCTTCGCCGATGGCCGCCGCAATCGTTTCGATCCCGACCGGGCCGCCCTGAAACTTGTCAATAATCGTCAGCAGGACGGTCCGGTCCATTTTGTCAAAACCGACTTCATCAACCTCCAGCAGCTGCAGCGCGGCCTGGGCCACCTCCAGGCTGACCACCGAGTCGGCCTTGACCTGGGCGAAGTCGCGTACCCGCCGCAGCAGGCGATTGGCAATCCGCGGCGTACCGCGCGACCGGCGCGCAATCTCGGCCACCCCGTCGGGGTCAATCGTCATGTGCAGGATAGCGGCCGAGCGACGAATGATCTGGTCCAGCTCGGCCGCCCGGTAAAAGTCGAGGCGAAAGGTCGAACCGAAACGGTCGCGCAGGGGTGAGGTCAGCAGACCCGAGCGGGTTGTCGCGCCGACCAGGGTAAAGTGCTTGAGCGACAGCTTGACGGTGCGGGCCGAGGGGCCTTGGCCGACCACCAGATCGAGCTGAAAATCCTCCATGGCTGGATACAGGAATTCTTCCACCACCCGGTTCAGGCGGTGAATTTCGTCGATGAACAGCACATCCCCGTCTTCGAGGTTGGTCAGGATGGCCGCCAGATCGCCCGGCCGTTCAATCACCGGCCCGGTCGTGGCCCGAATATCTACCCCCATTTCCCGGGCAATAATATGGGCCATCGAGGTCTTGCCCAGCCCCGGAGGGCCGTAAAACAGCAGGTGGTCGAGCACGTCGCCGCGTTGTTTGGCCGCCTGAATGGCGATGCGCAGGTTCTGTTTGGTACTCTCCTGGCCGATGTAGTCGTCGAGGCTGCGGGGACGCAGCGAGCCCTCAAGCCGCGCTTCGCCACCGCTCTCGACTGCATCCCCGCCGTCTTCGGGCGACGGCTCCAGGTCGAGCACGGGGTCTCTGGGTGATGCTTTTGGCTCGCTCACGCGCTCAGACTCCGTAGCGATTCCTGGATAATATCGGTCAGCGTTGACCGCCCATCCCGCAGGGCGTTCTGGACCGCTTTTTCGGCCTGGGACTGACGATAGCCCAGGTTGACCAGGGCCGACACCGCATCCGTGGAAACCGGAACCTGGGCACCGGGAATGGCCGCACCGTCACTGCCGGGAAGCGTCCCGACCTTTTCCCGCAGCTCGACGACCAAACGCTCGGCCGTTCTCCGCCCGACCCCCGGAACCGCCAGCAGCCGGGTCACATCACCGGCACGCAGGGCGTCCTCAAGGTCCTCAACCGGAATGCCGGACAGGATGTTGACGGCCAGTCGGGGGCCGATCCCGCTCACCCCCTTGAGCAGCACAAACCCGGCCTTTTCCTGTTCATCGAGAAAACCGAACAGCTGCAAGATATCTTCACGCACATGGGTATGGATATGCAGGCTGACCGGCTGGCCTCGCTCGGGCAGGCGATAGAAGGTCTGAAGCGAGACAAACACCTGATAGCCCACCCCCCCGACATCGACAATCAGGTGATCCGGCGCCTTGTCTTCGACTCTGCCGCTCAGACGCGCAATCATCGTCAGCCCCGGCCTCGTGCCGGCCCCCCGACCACCCGCTCGGGAGCCAGACTGTCAATAGACACCTGACGCCACGAACGCGGGCTTTTTTTCCGACCTCCTGTCAGTGCGGCCAGCTGGGTCTGAATTTGGGCCGCCAGCGGTGAGGTATGACAGTGGCACACCGCTGCGGCCAGGGCGTCCGTGGCGTCCGGGCTGGTCGGCAAAGCCCGTGCATTGCCCAGCAGCGCAAACACCGCTTTCTGCACCTGGGTCTTATTCGCCCGGCCATAACCGACTACCGCAGTCTTGATCTCGGTCGGATTGTACTCGGCAATGTGCAGCCCGGCCTGAGCCGCGGCCAGCAGGATCACGCCCCGCGCTTCGCCGAGCCGAAACGCGCTCTGGACATTATAGGCCACAAACGCTTTTTCGAGACTCAGGGTGTGAGGCGTCCATTGCTCAATCACCTCGGCGATGCCGGCGTGCACCACCCGCAGCCGTTCCGGCAAGGAGGAGAAGCCGGTGGTCGAGATCACACCACCGGCGCAAAAAGCGAGAGCCCGGCCTCGGCGGTCAACAATACCCCAGCCGGTCTGCCGCGTCCCGGGGTCTACCCCAAGCACCCGCTGTGCTGTTTCCGTGCGTCCCACCTGTCTCCTCCTCATCGAACCGGTCAGCGTGTCGATGCGCTAACGCTGACGGGTTTTGCCCCCACCTCTGTGCGTGATCAGGCCGCGCTCAAGCGCTCGAAGTCCTCTTCAGAGAACTCACAGTTGGCGGCCACACTCTGGATATCGTCGTGTTCCTGCAACACATCGAGCAGTTTATACACCTGCTCGGCCTCTTTCCCGGACAGGCTGACCGTGTTTTGGGGGATGAGCGTCACCTCAGCCGACGGCATGGCCAGACCGGCCTGCTCAAGCGCAGTGTGCACCGCGTCAAAATCCTCCGGGCTGGTCACCACCTCGAACGCGCCCTCACCGCCACTCACGTCTTCGGCTCCGGCTTCGAGGACAATCTCCATCAGTTGGTCTTCGTCAACCTGCTCGGCTTCGACCGAAATGATACCCTTTTTGTCAAACATCCAGGCAACCGAATTCGAGGTGCCCAGGCTACCGCCATGCTTGGTCAGAAAATGGCGGATCTCGGCCACCGTGCGGTTTTTGTTATCGGTCAGGACTTGCAGCATGATCGCCACCCCGCCCGGCCCGTGGCCCTCGTACACCACCTCCTCATAATGGACGCCTTCGAGTTCGCCGGCGCCTTTTTTGATCGCCCGCTCAATCGTGTCGTTCGGCATACTGGCCGCCTTGGCCGCAGCCAGGGCCGTTCGCAGACGCGGGTTGGCTGACACATCACTGCCGCCCATGCGGGCCGAAATAGTCAGGTCTTTAATCAGTTTGTTGAACAGTTTGCCCCGGCGGGCATCCTTGACCGCCTTTTTGTGCTTGATCGTACTCCATTTAGAGTGGCCGGACATGGGAATGGCCCTCCTGCGCGATGAATTCTGGTTTCGTGCTTAGCATATCGGGACGGCTGAGTAAACGGAGAAATCGCTGTCCGATAGCGTCCAAGAAAATGCTAAAGGTCTGAAAAATATAGGGTTTCGCAATACCCCGGCGTTCTATGCGGCGCCGCTGGCCTCGACCCGGACCGTCACCACAGCCGTGTCGTGATACTGCTGGTGGCGTACGGACGAGGCGAAGTGACGCAGCAGGCGTAGCGACAGCTCATCCTCGGCCGGCGTCCCGGCCGCGCCTTCCTCGAGCAGGGCCAACTGGTCCTCGAGGTTCTGATCACCGGTCGCGGACACAAACTCCAACTCTGCGGCGTTCGCGTCGCTGCGCGCGACCACCAGCAGGCGCCGTCCTTCGGCCGCCTGCTCGCCGTCCTCTGACCGCAGCAGAGTCAGCAAGGTCTCTTCGCCAGCCGAGCATAGGCGTTCGGTTGACTCAGTATTCCAGCCCTGCCGCGAGGCAAAACCGCGCAGAAAACGCTCAATGTTCGGCACGGCCTCAATGCTCAAGCTCATCTCAAGCCGGCGGCGCGGTCCGGTCACTTCCATGAACAGGCTAAGAACGACGGCGGCCAAGCCGCCCACAGTCATGCCGTTGCCCAGCAAGGCACCCCAGGTCTCATTGAAATAGTCGGCGAAGATCACCCCATTCTGGAAGCCCACCCCGATCCAAAAGGACAGTCCGGCCACCACGGCCTTGCGGTAATCAATACCGTCCTGGACGACGATCTTCATCCCCTGCATGAACAGCAGCCCCATCAGCATGGTTGCGTAGGCGCCGACCACCGGGTTTGGAATGGCCAGCAGAAGCGCCGTGACTTTGGGAAAAAAGGCCAGCACGACAAAAATGATCCCCATGCACACCCCAACGCTGCGGGCGGCCACGCCGGTCAGTTCGGCCAGCGGTACGCTCGACGAGTAGGTCGTGTTCGGCACGGTTGCGGCAAAGCCGGACAGCAGGTTGCCTAGGCCGTCGGCGGCCAGCGAGCCCTGCACCGTGCGGAAATCGACCGCCCGCGGCGTGCGCCACGAGACCCGCTGCACGGCGACCGTATCACCGACCGTCTCAATCGCCCCGACCAGGGTCACGAACACAAAGGCCGGCAGGAGCGCCCAGAAGGCCGGGCCAAAGCTCAGGTCAAACCCAGCCCAGCCACCCGTCGGGAAGCCGACCCAGGCGGCCGCGCCCACCTGCTCAGTGTCATACAGACCAAACACTGAGGCGGCCACACAGCCCACGCCAATGCCGATGACCGGCGCCCACAGGCGCCAGATGCCCGAGGCGCGCAGCACGAAGACGACGCTGGTGACCAGGGTCACCGCAGCGCTGAGCGGAGCCGCAGCCGACGGCGTGCCCTCGGGCACCTCGGTCAACAGCTGGAACATGATCGGCATGATGGTGACGGCGATCAGGGCGATCACCGTCCCCGACACGACCGGCGTGATGATCCGGCGCAGCAGGGCCAGCCGCGCCGACAGCGCGAACTGGAACAGCGACGAGACAACAACGAGGGTCGCCAGCAGCCCCGGCCCGCCCTCGACCAGAGCGGCGATGCACACGGCAATGAAGGTGCCGGAGGTGCCCATGATGAGGACATAACCGGAGCCAATGCGCCACAGCTGGGCGGCCTGCAGGGCGGTCGTCAGCCCGCAGATCACCAGCGCCGCAAAGATCGCCCAGGACAGGTAGGCCTCGCTCTGGTTGGCCGCCCGGATCACAATCGCCGGAGTCAGCACGATACCGGCCAGCACCAGCAGGGCGTACTGAAAGCCGAGGCCAAGGGACAGCAGATGCGGCGGCCGCTCATTGGGTTCGTAGCGGATGTCCAGAGTGCGGCTCGGGGATGCGGCGGACATGGTTCACCTCGTGTTGGATTCATGCACAGACGGATGACACGGGGACTGCTGCCCGGCACTATCACCTGAACGCCGCTTTTTGACAAGCATGCTCACTTGCCCTTTCCTACCCATCTGCATAGGCTGCACTTCTCAATGGCAAGCTCCCGACAGGACGAAATCCAGCCCACGCATACGGACCCCAAGCCCGGTACCACGGTAGGTTGAACATCATGCGTCTATCCTGGAACGAAATTCGCGCCCGCGCCGCCGTATTCGCCACGGAGTGGCAGGATGCGGCCTATGAGAAAGGCGAGACGCACAGCTTCTACAACGACTTCTTCAATATCTTCGGCGTCAGGCGCCGGACCGTCGCCCGCTACGAAGCGCACATCACAAAGCTGGACAACCGTTCGGGCTACATTGACCTGTTCTGGCCGGGCGTGCTGCTGGTCGAGCAGAAGAGCGCCGGACGCGATCTGACCAAAGCCTACGGCCAGGCCGGGGATTATTTCGATGCTCTGCCCGAACGCGAGCGCCCGCGCTACATCCTGGTCAGCGACTTTCAGACCTTCGCCTTGTACGATCTGGACGAACGGGAACACACGTTTTTCGCTCTGGCCGACCTACCCCAGCATGTCGAAAAGTTCGGCTTCATCCTGGGCGTGCAAAGGCGCGCCTTCAAGGATCAGGACCCGGTCAACATTCAGGCGTCCGAACTCATGGGCCAGCTGCACGACGCGCTCAAAGAGTCGGGCTACACCGGGCACGACCTGGAGCTGTTTCTGGTGCGCGCCGTGTTCTGCCTGTTTGCCGACGATACCGGCATCTTCGAGCCGCGCGACAGCTTTCTCGATTTCCTGGAAACCCGCACCCGCGAGGACGGGACCGACGTGGGGCCGTGGCTGGCACGGCTCTTCCAAGTGCTCGACACGCCGGAGGACAGACGCCAGAAGGTCCTGGACGAAGACCTGGCCCGCTTTCCCTATGTCAACGGTGCTCTCTTTCACGCTCCGCTGCGCATTCCCGACTTTGACGCTTCCATGCGGCAGGCGCTGCTCGACGCCTGCCGGTTTGACTGGACCACGATCTCGCCAGCGATTTTCGGGGCGCTGTTTCAATCGGTCATGGACCCGGCGGACGCCGTGCCCAGGGCGCCCACTACACCACCGAGCAGAACATTCTGAAAGTCATTGAGCCGCTGTTTCTGGACGACCTGCGGGCCGAGTTCACGCGCCTGCAAGCGCGCCAAGACAACCGCAAGCGGGCTGCCCTGCTGGCCTTTCAGCAGCGCCTGGGCGGGCTGCGCTTCTTTGACCCGGCGTGTGGTTGCGGCAACTTCCTGATTATTGCCTATCGGGAACTGCGACTGCTCGAAATCGAGGTACTGCGCGAGCTGCGAGCGCTGGCCGGCGAGGCGGCGCAGCGGGTGCTGGACGTGACCGAGCTGTCGGTGGTGAACGTGGATCAGTTCTACGGGATTGAGTTGGGCGAGTTTCCGGCCCGCATAGCCGAGACGGCGCTGTGGATGATGGA
>JAAXHF010000480.1 GCA_012271025.1 Deltaproteobacteria bacterium
GATATCGACGGGTTCTTCGGGCTGTTCATTGATAACCTGATCCAGCTCATGCTGATCGCCGTGCTGGGAGCCGTGGTGTGCGGCTTTCCGCCCGAGCTGGTCACCGGCCAGATCCTGCCCGGGGCGGCCCTGTCGATCCTGTTCGGCAACGCCTTCTACGCCTGGCAGGCCCGACAGCTGATGCAGAGCACCGGGCGAAACGATGTCACGGCGCTGCCCTACGGCATCAACACCCCGAGTGTGTTTGCCTACTTTTTTCTGATCATGGGGCCGATCTACCAGCTCACCGGGAATCCCACCCTGGCCTGGCAGGCCGGACTGTTTGCGTGTTTTCTGAGCGGGCTGCTGGAAACGGTCGGCGCGTTCGTCGGCGACTGGTTGCGGCGCTATACCCCCCGGGCGGCGCTGCTGGCCGCGCTGGCCGGCATTGCCATCACGTTCATTGCGATGGGATTTATTTTCCAGATCTTCGCCTCCCCGGCCATCGCCCTGCTGCCGATGCTGATCATTCTGATCAGCTATGCCTCCCGCAAGACCCTGCCCCTGGGGCTGCCGGGCGGACTCGTGGCCGTTCTGACCGGTGTCGGCCTGGCCTGGCTGCTGCGCGCCTTTGGCTGGTCTGTGTTTGAACCACCGACCGATACCTATAACTTTGGCGTGCATCTGCCACGGCCCGTGCCGGCCGATCTGTTTGCCCTGCTGAGCAGTGGAGAAGGCTGGCGCTACCTGTCGGTCATCGTCCCCATGGGCTTGTTCAACGTGATTGGCTCGCTGCAAAATCTGGAGAGTGCCGAGGCGGCCGGGGATCGCTACGAGACGCGCCCGTGTCTGCTGGCCAACGGAGCATTGACGCTGATCGCCGCCCTGTTCGGCAGCGCCTTTCCGACCACCATCTATATCGGTCATCCGGCCTGGAAGGCGATGGGCGCCCGGTCGGCCTACTCAATGATCAACGGAGCCGTGGTGGCCGTGCTGTGTCTGACCGGCGGGATGACGCTCGTCTTGCAGATCGTTCCGGTGGAGGTGACGCTGGGCATTCTGTTGTGGATCGGGATCATGATGACCGCCCAGGCGTTTCAGACTGTTCCACGCCACCACGCCCTGGCCGTGGCCCTGGGGCTGATTCCGGCCCTGGCCGCCTGGGCTCTGCAACTGGTTGAGACCGGCATCCGCAAGGCCGGTTCCAGTCTATATGAGGTCGCGCCGACGTTTGGGGCCGACCTGTATATCCACGGCGTCATTGCTCTCAGCCAGGGCTTTTTGCTGAGTTCAATGGTCTTGGCGGCGATTCTGGTGTTCGTCATCGAACGCAAGTTTGTCCGCGCCGCAGCCTGGACCGCAGCCGCAGCGGTGTTGTCGCTGGCCGGCGTGATTCACGCCTACGCCCTCACCCCGGCCGGAGTCCAGAACGTGTTCGGTCTTGCGGCCGCCCCGGCCTTTGGGGTGATGTACGGCCTGGCTGCCGCGTTCCTGCTCGGCCTGCATCTGGTGGGCAGGCAGGAAGACATCGGCTCGGCTTAGAGCCCGCTGCCGGCCCCAGACCGCCGGCGCCTTCACGTTCGTCCGGGTGCGTGATAGCGTGCGGAAGCCCGCACAGCCAAGAAGCAGCTGACATGACGGACGCAGAATCGTCCGCATCTATCGTTCTGGGAGGGGAGCCATGAAACCGATTTCCGCGGATTCGCACGTTGTGGAGGGCCGCGATGTCTTTACCGGCCTGGCCGCCCGTTTTGGCGACGAAGCGCCGCGTGTCATGGATGTCGGCGACCAGGTGGACGCCATCGTCATTCCGGCTCGTGGCCTGCACGGCGTCAGCGTCGCCCGCATGGGCATGGCGGCCACACGCCTGGCGCGGAACGAACCTCTGCACCGCAAGCCCGGCCGCAAGCCCGATGTCGCCCACATGCAGGACCCTGAGCTGGTGGCCTTGTTCAAGCAGGGCTACGCTGGGATGCGGCCCGGTCTGGTGGACGGCGCGCACCGCCACGAAGACCAGGACGCGGACGGGCTGGCGGCCGAGTTCCTGTATCCCGGCTTCTTTGACATGTTCGGCCTGGCCAACACCGATCTCCTGGTTGCCCTGCAGCGCAACTACAACGACTGGCTGTACGACTACACCAGCGCGGCCAAGGGCAGGCTGTTCGGCCTGCCGGCCATCCCCGTCCAGGACCCCCAGGCCGCGACCGAGGAAATCGACCGGCTCCTCAAGCTGGGTTTCAAAGGCGGCTGCATTCCCTGCACCTCGCCCGTCGAGCGGCCGTACTACGACCCGGCCTACGAGCCCATCTGGTCCCGCGCCGAGGAGGCGGGCTTTCCGCTGTCAATGCACGTTGGCACGATGTCCTACGTGCCGCGCGAGTATCGTGGTCCGCGCATCCGTGACGATGCCATCGCCGACTATGCCGCAGCCCAGGCCACAGTCCAGCGCACCATTGTCGAGTTCATGTGCCGGGGAGTGTGCGAGCGCCACCCGCGCCTCAAGATTGTGGTGGCCGAGTGCAACGCCGGCTGGATCGCCCATTGGCTGGACCGTGTCGATCAGGGCCTGCAACGTGAACGGCGCACTATGGCCGAGCCGTTCAGCGGCACCCCGCCCCACGAGGTCTGGCGACGGCAGTTCTACGCCACGATTGAGGACGACCGGCCGGCGCTGGCGACTCGGGACTTCATCGGCCTTGACAACCTGCTGTGGGGCTCGGACTACCCGCATACCGACTCGACGTGGCCGTGCTCCAACGAGGTGCTCGACGAACTGTTCGACGGCATCGCTGCCCAGGAACGGACCAAGATCACCCACGCCAACGTGAAGGCGCTGTACGGTATTTGAAGCTCAGAAGTTTCAGCAGCGCACCCGAAACGGAATGAGGAGTCACGGGCTTAGCCCTGGCACGGGCGATACGTTACAAAGGCAGCGATGGTACGCCAAAACAGACTTGAGTACCAATTCGTTGAGCCATAGATGACCTTATAATCTCTTTCGTATGGCCTCACTGGATCAGTGGGAATTTTTCACACACTGCAAGGCATCATGAAGTTCATGAAGAGCCGTCCTCACGTTTTCTTTGTCAAAAGCGGCAGCATCAAATACACCACGACTTTGATCCGCGACAGACTGACATACATGAGCCACTTTATCTAAAAGCGTGAGAATTTCTTTGCGGGATACTCCGGCTGTATTCCAATCTACAGAGGAATCCCAGGCAGAGATTGCCATGGGAGATAGGCCGTGGAGGCGAGGCGTTGGAATATATTTGTGAACCAACTGAATTGCTGCGCGTTCCGCGCGGACGCGTTCGGCGAACTTACGAGACATAGACCTCTCCGAAGATGAATGGGCGAAGCCTCACGGCCCAGTCGTTAACTTGTTGCAACCAAGTGAGTGCTGTTGCTCGCGAAATAGAAGGCGGAGTTGCACCGCTAGCTGTCGCCTTACGGCTCTGCCGAAGCAACAGGTACGTCGCTTCGTCCAAGGGATAAGGGTGACCTAACATTCCCCCGATGAGAAACGGGACTCTGACGGAGAAGCTTAAACACCCGAGTCTCCAAGAAGCAATGATCGACAGATTCCGCGATACCACATACAAGATACCAGCCTCGAAGACCTCGGAGGCGTCTTCTGATGCAAGTCCTTCCGCACAATGCGCCAGCATAGCAATCAATGCTTGAGCATCTGCCCGTGATCCGTGGTAAGCAGAAGGTGCGCCGAGCTGTGTAATCAAATCAGGTGTCTGAGGTGCTAATCCTTCTAGCGCGACCGACCGAGACTCTTTGAATATGTGCCAAGTGAAAAGATGCCCTTCGGCATGCATCTGGCGATATCGTCGCTCGGTGTAAACTGAGATGTCGTTCTTGGCTTCGCGCAGCCCGTCAACTACTTCTCGAATACGTTCCAGGGAGGATTTATAGGGTATAACTATCAGCAGATCATTGTCGCTCCAGCTGTCCGATTCTCCACGCGCGGCCGATCCGAACAGTCTCAGCGAAGAGACAGAAGATTCTCTAAGGCTAGCGCCGGACATACTTCCTCACAATGGTTGCAACCATCAAGCCGAAGACCGTATATCCTGCCAGAGAGGCTACCCCCTTGAGAACGAAGGTCCCAAAAGTCGTCGGTTCAAATCCTTCAACAGGAGCAGAAAGCATGAGAAAGATAGAATGCTTGAGCCCGAAGGTAACTGCATCAGTCGGAGAGG
>JAAXHF010000597.1 GCA_012271025.1 Deltaproteobacteria bacterium
TAGCGCGCCTGACACCAGGCCGGGATAGAGGGGTAGGGGGCGGGTGACAGCCGCCTCTCATCGGCGCACAGCACGCCCGATTCCTGGGCCCAGGCTACTGCCTGATCGGCCGGAACATGGGCCGGCCGGAAGCTGTAATCGTACAGCACAAACAGCGGAGCCAGGACACACGGCCCACCCGCGCCGGTCCAGACCGGATACGGGTCTTCGGGGGTCAGCACCCCATGCGAGCGACACACCGAGACGAGCTGCTGATATTTTTCCTGGCCGCGCACCGGGGAGCCGCCGGTCGGCGTTGTCCACAGCTCGTGGTTGCCGGGCACCCACACGAGCTGACGAAAGCGGGGGCTGAGCAGCCGAAAGGCGAAGCGCAAATGCTCGACCGTCTCGCCCACATCGCCGCCCAGGATCAGCCAGTCCTGGGGATGGGCGGGCAGCTGTTCCAGGGCTTGGCGGTTGACTCGGTAGCCGAGATGCAGGTCGCTGATTGCGTACAGTTTCATCCGGGTGTCCCTAGGACCAAACGCTCTGCGGGCTGTTCGCTCACGGCGTTGGGTGGGCAATCTTAACGGATTCTCACACCCGGGGCTACGCTGAGACGAACGCCCGGCAATGGACAAGCTGTGGGCTTTTTGCTTTGCTTAGAGCGCTTCTAGCGCCACACCCACAAGGAGAACGGCCATGCTTCCTGTCGGCTATCTACCATGCACCCAGGACCCCCCGTCCGGGCAGAATATGACCCGCGTGATTGATGAACTCCTCGCCGAAGCCCAGGCGGCCGAAGCCAGCGGCTGGGACGGGTGTTTCATCACCGAACACCACCAGCAGGAGGACGGCTATTTGCCCAACCCGCTGCTGCTGGCCGGCTTGATCGGCATGAAAACCCAGCGCATCAAAGTCGGCACCTGCGTGTTGCTGATGCCGCTCCACCATCCCGTTCATGTGGCCGAAGACTGCGCGGTGATCGATGCCGCAACCCGGGGACGGCTGGTGTTGAGCATCGGCGTCGGCTATCAGCCGCACGATTTTGAGGCCTTTGGCGTGCCCATCACCGAGCGGGCGACCCGGACCGAAGAAGCCATGGATGTCATTCGGCAGGCCTGGACGGGGGAGCGCTTTTCCTACCAGGGCCAGCACTTCCAGTACACCGACACCCTGATCACGCCGTCCCCGGCCCAGCAGCCCGGACCGCCGATCTGGATGGCGTCGTGGACGCCGGTCGGCCTGCGCCGGGCGGGCAGAATGGCCGATGGCTGGATCGCCGACCCGGTCCAGTCGCTGCCGGTGATTAAGGATTACGCCACCCGCTACCGTGCCGCAGCGGAAAAGGCCGGTCGTAAGCCGCATATCTGCCTGATGCGCGACGCGGTTGTCGCCGACAGCATGCAGGCGGCCGAGGCGGCCAGCGGGCCGACCATGTACACCCATCGCTTCTACTTTCAGTACGGCGCCTATGTGCCCGACGCGTATCTGAAAGATGTCACAAAGCCGGAAGACCTGACTTTCAGCCAGACGGCCCAAGACCGGCTGATTGTCGGCGGACCGGACGACTGTCTGGAGCAGCTGCTGCACTGGAAGGAGGAGATTCGGCCCGATTACCTCATCCTCCGCTTTCGTCAGCCCGGTGGCCCGTCGCACGAGGCAACGCTTCGGGCTATCCGGACCTTTGGTGAGCAGGTGATTCCGAAGCTGTGAGAGACGGATGAATAAGGGCAAATGTCAAAAGTCAAAGGGCAAAAGGCAAATGTCAAAACTGTGAGGCTGGTATGGACACTCCCCTGACCCGGCAACTGGCGGCCTTCTGCCACGGCCTGGATTTCCACCAACTGCCCCCGGACGTGGTTGATCGGGCCAAGTATTTTTTCCTCGACTATCTGGGGGTGGCGGTGCGCGGCTCGCTGTCCGAGTCGAGCCAGCCGGTGTATCGGTTGGCCGCCGGGCTGGAAACTCCGGGTAGCGGGACGATTCTGGGCCGGTCTGAGAAGACCGCGACGCCTTATGCGGCTCTGGCCAACGGCACGGCCGCCCATAGCCTGGAGCTGGACGATACCCACCAGGCCGGCTCGATCCATCTGGGGGTGAGCGTGTTTTCCGCAGCTCTGGCCGTGGCCGAGCAGCTCGGGGCGAGCGGACCGGCCTTTCTCAGCGCTGGGGTGGCCGGCTTTGAGGCGGCGGCGCGTCTGGCCATGGCGGTCAGGCCGAAGGCTCACTACGCCCGCGGCTTTCATCCGACCGCGACCTGCGGCACGTTCGGGGCGGCGGTCAGCGCCGGCCGGCTGCTGGGGCTGAGCCCCGACCAGCTGCTGTCCGCCATCGGCATTGCCGGCAGCCAGGCCGCCGGCTCGATGGAGTTTCTGGCCGAGGGCGCCTGGACCAAACGGCTGCATCCGGGTTGGGCGGCCTTCAGCGGTATTCACGCCGCGCTGCTGGCCAAGGCCGGTTTTGTCGGACCGGCCACGATTCTTGAGGGCCGGGACGGCTTTCTCAAAGCCTACTCCGACGATCCCGACCCCAGCCGACTGACCGCCGGTCTGGGCAGTGACTTCCAGATCTTGCACACCGCAGTCAAACCCCACGCCTGTTGCCGCTACACCCAGGCCCCGATTGATGCGGTCCTGGACCTCGTGCGGCGCCATCGGCTGCGACCCGATGATGTCCGCAGCGTCACCATCGGCATGCTGGAAACGGGCATTCCGGTGATCTGTGAGCCGACCGAGCGCACCTACCACCCGACCAACGTGGTCGAGGCGCAGTTCAGCCTGCCCTTTGGCGTGGCGGTGGCGATCAGCCGGCGTCGGGCCGAGCTGGAAGAGTTTTCCCTGGCGGTGCTGCGCGACGCTGAGGTGCAAGCCCTGATGCCCAGGGTGAGCTATACCCCCGACCCGGCCCTGGAAGAACACTTTCCCCGCCAGTGGCCGGCCTGGGCGCGGATACAGCTCGGCGATGGCCGTGAGGTCAGCACCCAGGTGCGCTTCCCCAAGGGCGACCCGGATAACCCGCTGTCCTGGCAGGAACTCATCGACAAGTACCGCGCCCTGGTCGGCAGCGTGTGGGGGTCGGCCCAGGCCGAGCGGGTCGAAGACGCGGTCCGAGAGCTTGAGCACGAGACGACCATGCAGGCCTTTGCCGGCCTGCTGTCAACGGAGTGAGGAGGAAGGGCGCAATGGATTTTGGTTTTGTCGGTTTTGGTTCGGTCGAGGCCTATAAGGATGTGGTGCGGGCCGAGCGGCGTGGGTTTTCGCACGCCTGGCTGTACGACTCCCAGATGCTGACCAGCGATGTGTACGCGGCGCTGGCCCTGTGCGCGGATAAGACCAAGTCGATCAAACTCGGACCCGGCGTGACCAACCCGGCCTCGCGGATTGCACCGCTGACGGCGTCCTCGATTGCCTCGATCAACGCCCTGGCGCCGGGCCGCGTCATTCTCGGCATCGGCACCGGCAATACAGCTCGGCGGACCCTGGGCATGCCGGCCGCCCGGGTGGCCGATATGCGCGCATACATCGAGGTGTGTCAGGGCCTGCTGGCCGGCAAGACCGTGCCGTATCAGGAGGGTGAGCGGCGGCGGATGATTGCGTTTCTGAATCCCAAGAGCGGGGCGATCAACCTCCGCCGAAAAGTGCCCGTCTATGTGGCCGGCAGCGGGCCCAAGAGCCTGGAGACGGCGGGCGAGATTGCCGACGGCGTGATTCTGTTTGGCGCGGTCAGCCCCAGCCTGATTCGCTTTGTGCTCGACCATGTCAAACGCGGCGCCGAGCGGGCGGGACGCAACCCCAGGCGGCTCTATACGGTGTGCATGACTGCGTTTCACCTGACCAGGCCCGGAGAAAAGCTGGAGACCGCCGCCGTCCGCACGGCGGTCGGCCCGTTTGTGGCCTCGTCGAG
>JAAXHF010000010.1 GCA_012271025.1 Deltaproteobacteria bacterium
GCGCTGCTCCCATTCGATCTGAGAAAAGGGCTGCTCACCGGTGCGGGTAAAGTGCCGGGTGAGGCGAACCCCGTCTGCTGCGGGTGTCGTGCTGCCGGGGCTGTCGGCAATCACCGGGGGTGTCTCCTGCTCGACCGAGGCATCCTCGTCCTTCCACATCGTCCGTCCTCTCTCCGCCATAACCACCTCCTCCTCTTGTCCGGTCGTGGGTATAAGATAAGGCTCATACACACAAGATATGGTGTTGTCAAGGAAAAAAACGCTAACTGTAGTATGTGGTTGAATCTTCTTCTTTTTTTTGTGTTTCCGGCGTATGCTGGAATTGCGTATGAAAAACACCCCACCGCCTATGGGCTGGAACTCGGCCGCCGACGTGCTTGAGCGCCTGCTCCCAGACCTGCCGATCACCGGCCGGATGAAGGACTACCGGGTGTGGGAACTCTGGGAAGAGGTGGTTGGTCGGGCCGTGGCCGCTCGGGCATGGCCGAGCAAGCTCCAGCACGGCAAGCTGTTTGTGACCGTTTCCCACCCGGCTGTCAGCCAGGAGTTACAGTTCCTCAAGGGGCGTCTCGTGCGCAGCCTGAACCAAGCGCTGGCCAGGCACGGGGCTCCGCCGGTCAAGGCACTTTTTTTTGTCGTGGGCCGTCCCCAGGACATGGCCAAGCCGCCCAAAGAGCCGGCCAGCCTGGCACCGCCGCCTTTTTCCGAACTGCGTGTCCCCGACCTGGGCAAGCCCGAGCTCGAAGCCGCGTTTGCCGCCGTGTTGGCCAAGCGCCGTCAGCGCCTGACCAAGAAAGGCTGACGCGCTGCGGGCGCGCTGCTAGCTGCGGCGCAGAGCCTGGGTTGCCGTCGGGTCGATTTGCAGGGTGTCTGGATCAATCACCACCCCATAGTCTTGCCTGGCGCTGGCAATCGAAACATACCCTTGGCGCACGTCGTCCAGCACGGCGTCCGGGCTGCGTTCCAGGGGATCGCCCCAGCCCCCACCCCCGCCCGAACAGTTGGCCAAGACTTCTCCGGTCGCCATGTTTTCATACACCATACCGGTGACCCGTTCCTGCTCGGTGTGCGGACGCAGGATCACATGGCAGTTCTCGCCATCCTGGCCCTTGGCCATGCCCCACGGCCGCGTTTTGGTTTTTTTGACCAGGGTCACGGCCGAGGAGTCGGCCAAAAAGCGGTAGGTCCGGGTGATGCCCAGTCCGCCCCGATGTTTTCCCGGGCCGCCCGAATCCTGGCGCAGTCCGTAGTCCTCAATGAACAGCGGCGCCTTGGTCTCCAAGACCTCGACCGGATTGTTGCGACAGCCGGGTTCGGTGATATGCATGATCCCGTTCTCACCGTCACGGCCGGCGTGGCCGCCAAAACCGACGCCTTCGTTGGTCGCCTCAATCCACATTTTCCCGCTGCGGGGGTGGATGCCGACGCCCATCATCGAGCACACGTCGCCGCCCGAGCAGGCCGGCACGATATCGGGTAAGCCCTTGGCCAGAGCTTTGGTGACAACCTCGGTCGCCAGTAGCGCCGGCCACAGGGTAAAGGTCGCCGCCGGCGGAACGGCGTGCATCAGGCTGCCCGGCGGAGCCTCAACCCGCAGGGGACGAAAGTTGCCCTCGTTGGCCGGCGTGTCGGGGGTGGTGATGGACTTGAAGACTAGGCCGGCAACACCCAGGCTACAGCCGAAGGGGATATTGATCGGCCCGTTGGTCGCCGGCGAGGAGCCGGCAAAGTCGACCACCAGCTCTGTGTCGCTGATGCTGACGGTGGCCTTGATTTTGACCATGGTGTCGGTATCGACACCGTCATCATCAACCCAATCCTCGGCCGACCAGGTGCCGGTCGGCAGGCTGGCCAGGCGCGCCCGGGCCAACCGCTCGCCGTGGTCCAGAATCTGATCCAGCGCCTGGCTGAAGGTGTCGGGCCCGAACTTTTCGACCAGTTCCAGCACCCGCCGCTCACCGGTCCGACACGAAGAAATCTGGGCGTTCATGTCGCCCAGGACGTGCTCGGGCATGCGGCAGTTGAAGCGGATGATGTCTTCGAGTTCGGTATTGCGCACGCCGCGCTTCTCGATCTTTGAGCACGGAAAGAAGAGGCCCTCCTGGTGCATGTCCTGGGAGTCCAGGCAGTAGCCGGCGTCTTTTTGTTTGAGATCCAGCCAGTGCTGTTTGACTGCGGTAAAGCCGACCAGCTGGTCGCCGTAAAAGATGGGCGAAGCCGCAGTGACATCCAGCGTATGGGTCGAGCTCCAGAACGGATAGTTGAGCAAAATCACGTCGCCCGGATGGATATTGTCGTGGCCCAGGAACTCGACGATTTTTCGCAGCGCGTAGTCGTTGGCCCGGGTGAAGATAGCCAGCCCGGGCGCCTCGGCCAGCAGGCGGCACTGACGGTCATAAATCCCCAGGCCAAAATCGCGGATCTCGTACACAATCGTGCTGTACGAGGTCCGCATCAGGTTGCGAGCCATTTCTCGGGCGGCCGACAGCAGGTGGTGGCGCACAACTTCGACGGTAATCGAATCGACAGGGTTCATCGCTCCTCACTTAGTGGCTACGCGTCTCAATCGAGCGTAATGCGCAACTCTCCGTACTCCCCGACCCGCAGGTTATCGCCGGGGTGGACCAGGCTGGTTGAGGTCGGCTCTTCGACAATGGCCGGGCCGGCCAGCTCGGCCCCAGCGCCCAGTCGCAGCCGGTCGTACACCGCATAGTCGAGCGGGCGGCCGAGGGTGGGCTGATAGACGGTCCGGTGGCCTTTGTGAGCGGCTTCAAGGGGACCGGTATGAGCCGCAACAGTCGGCAGGCTTGGACGCGGCAACAGGCCGAGCGCCCGCAGGCGCAGGGTCACCAGCTCGACCGGATCGTCCATGCGGTGGCCGTACTGCTCGGCGTGAGCCCGGTTGAAGGCGTCGGCCAGGGCGGACAGGTCTGCCGCGCTGAGGTCGTGCTCGGGCAGGGGCAGATTGACCGTGTGCTCCTGACCCTGGTAGCGGAGTTCGGCCGAGCGCACCACGCGCCGCTCCTGCGGCTCAAAACCGTCGGCCTGCAGGGCGGCCTGGCCGCGCCGGACGAGGTCGGCGTACAAGCGGTTGACGCTTGCCACATCGACCTCGGCCAGCTCCGTGACATAGGTTTGGGAAAAGTCGTGGACGACGTCAACCATGAGCATACCCAGGGCTGAGAAATTGGCCGGTCCGGGCGGAATAATCGCCATCGGGATGCCCAGCTCCCGGGCAACGCTGGTTGCCACCAAGCCGCCGCCGCCGCCAAACGCCAGCAGGGCAAAGTCCTTGGGGTGAAAGCCCTGTTCAATCGAAATCTCGCGGATGGCGCCACTGATTTTTGCCTCGCTGATGCGCACGATGCCGGCCGCGACCTGAGAGACCGGCATGCCCAAACGGTCGGCCAACGCGGACTGCACGGCCTGTTGGGCTCGGTCCGCGTCGAGCGGAATGGCGCCGCCCAGAAAGTTGTTGGGATCGAGATAGCCGACCAGCAGGGCGGCGTCGGTGAAGGTCGGCGCCTGGCCGCCCTTGGCGTAGCAGGCCGGGCCGGGCAGGGCGCCGGCACTGTGCGGGCCGACCTGCAGGTGGCCGCCCTCGTCAATCCAGCCGATGCTGCCCCCGCCGGCGCCAATCGTCTTGATATCCAGAATCGGGAGGGAAATGGGCAGACCCTCAAACTGGGCTTCGGTGTTAACCCGTGTCCGGCTGTTGACGATCAGCGAGGCGTCGAGACTCGTCCCGCCCATATCCAGGCTGATCAGGTTGGGCTGGCCGACCAATTCGCTGAGCGCGCTGGCGCCGATCACCCCTCCGGCCGGACCGGACAGGACGAGGTGGACCGGCTGGTGTTGGGCGGCGCTGACCGTCATGGCGCCGCCGCCGGAGCGGGTGAGCAGGAAGTGGCCGCCAAAACCCTGAGCCTGGAGGGATTGGTCGAGCTGTTCGAGATAGCCCCGTACCAGCGGTTTGATGGCCGCGTCTATGACGGTCGTGCTGGTCCGTTCATACTCCCGGTATTCGCGGCTGAGTTGGTGGGACAGAGTGACCGGAATGTCCGGGCAGTGCTGAGCTAAAACCTCGGCCATGGCTAATTCGTGGGCCGGGTTGGCATAGCTGTGCAGAAAACACACCGCTACGGCCTCGACGGCCTGCTCCCGCAAGCGCTGGGCGACCGCAGCCGCAGCTTCGTAGTCAAACGGTGTCAGAACGTTGCCCTGAAAATCCAGGCGCTCCAAGACCTCAAAGACCAGCGAACGGGGCACCAGAGACGCGGGTTTGTGATAGGTCAGGTCGTACATCACGTCCCGAGCGGTGCGACCCAGCTCATAGATGTCCCGAAACCCCCGGGTAGTGATAATCGCCACTCGGGCACCGCTACGGGTCAGCAGGGCGTTCAAGCCCAGGGTCGTGCCGTGGACAAAATAGTCAATCGCCTCCAGTGCGGCCTGAGCCTTGGCAAATCCCCGCAGTACGCCGTCGGTTGGGGCGTGAGGGGTGGTTTCGACTTTTTCCAGGCGTAAGCGGTGTTCGTCGAGCACGATCACGTCGGTGAAGGTTCCGCCAACATCAACGGCAATGCGCATACCTGCTCCTTCACGCCAGCTGGCCGACCGCTTTGACTTTGAGACGCACAGCGTTGCCCGGCAGATAGGCCAGCGGGATTTCCTCTCGGTCGATAATCTCAATACTGTCGGGCCTTGCTCCAGCCGCAACGGCTCGCTCGGACGCCCCTTGGCCGGCCCGCTCAAGCGCCTCGGCCCGGCTCAGACCGTCAAGCGAAAAGACCTGATCGACCGTCCCGCTGACCTGGGCGATGGCGACGCCGATGGCGTTGGCGACTTCGGCGTGGGGCGGGCGAATAATCCGGCTGGCCCCTTGCAAGCGGTCGGGCAGCAGCAGACTGCCCCCGCCGACCGCTACAACCGGGACCGGTGCGGCCGACAGCTTCACCCGGTCAAGCGTGTCTTCCAGGCGCTGAGCGATATGGGCCAGCCCCGCTTCGACAACCGACCTGGGCAGGGAATCGAGCAGGCCGGGGTCGCCCAGCCGAGCCCGACCGGCCGCAACCGCCAGGTCGGTGGCGGTCAGCTGCCCGCCGCCAAAGGCTCGGGCCTCCTGGGTGAGTCGATAGCCGACGCTGTCTGGACCGACCCGGCAGCCGTCGTCGCTATACACCCGGCTGCCCCCGCCCAGGCCGATCGACACCAGATCCGGCATCCGAAAATTGGTCCGTACGCCGCCGATCTCAACCGCCAGCGCCGACTCGCGCGGAAAGCCTCTGTGGAGCATGCCGATATCGGTCGTGGTGCCGCCAATATCAATGACCAGCGCCTCATCGAGCCGGCTCAGCGCGGCCGCTCCTCGGATACTGTTGGCCGGTCCGGACGCGACGGTGAAGATGGGATGCTGCAGGGCGTAGTCGAGCGACATCAAACTGCCGTCGTTCTGGCCCAGGAACAGGCGGGCCGAAATGCCGCAGTCCTGGACGGCCCGGGCAAAGCCGTCTATGGCGGTCCGGGCCACGCCGGTCAGCGCGGCGTTGAGCACGGTGGCGTTCTCACGTTCCAGCAGGCTGAGGCTGCCGATCTGGCTCGACAGGCTGACCGCTATGTCCTCGCCCAGCACTTCGTGGACGATGTCTCGGGCCGCCTGTTCGTGAGCCGGATTGACTGGTGCAAACACGCCGCTGATAGCCACCGCAGCGACCGCGCCGCGCATGTCTTGGAGGACGGCTTGCAGCTCCCCGGCGTCCAGTCCGGCCAGCGGCTCGCCGTCGTACTCGTGGCCGCCACGGACAATGGCCCGCGACGCACACACCGCCTGGCGCAGCTCGGTCGGCCAGGTCAGCAGGGGCTCGATGGCCAGGGTAGCCGGCGCTCCAAGACGAATGACGCCGACCCGATCAAGGCCCCGGCGGGTGACAATCGCGTTGGTGCAGTGGGTGGTGCCCAGCATGGCGTAGCCGATGGCGTCTGGCGCCAGCCCTGAGTCCGACAGCACGCTGCGGATGACCTGCCCGACGCCGGCCGTGACGTCGGCCGTAGTGGGAGACTTGGCGCTGGCCAACACCTGGCCGGCCGGGTCGACAATGACCGCATCGGTGTTGGTCCCGCCGACATCGACGCCGAGACGCAACTCGGCAGCCGGGGGGTCATGAGGTCGAGGCGTGGAGCGGGACATAATCGATCTCGTATCCAAACGCACGCGGGCCGACCAGCGCCAGCCCGGCCGGTGTTTGCCACTGCGCATGGCTCGGAAAGCCCAGGACCGCGACCCGCAGGCCGTACTGCAAGCCTTCGGTCGTCACCGGCCGGCCGCTCTGTTCGTCGACGACGGTGATCAGATCGGGAACCGTGGCCTGGGGTTGGTCCTCACGCCAGAAGAGCAGGTTTTCGTTCTGAAAGGCCAGCCGGAAGCTCACTCCGACATCCGGGCCGGTGCCGCGGATGTCGAGTTCACCACGGGCGAAACCCTGCCGGGTCTGGCGTCGCACATCGGTGATCTTGCCCTGGCCCAGCCGCCGACCCCTGAGCAGCTCAAGCAGCGCTTCAATCGGCTCGCGGTCGGTGGGAGCGTGCAGGGTCTGGCCGATTCGCCGGGCGAGCGACAGCGTCCCGCGCAGCAGGGCTTTTTTCGCCACCCGGGCCTGCATGGGGTAGAGCGCCACCGCGGTCGAACAGCCCATGCTGACCGTCGCCGTCCGGGCCAGGCGCTCTGTCCAGAAATTGTCCACCGTCTCCAGCAGCACCCGGTTGCCCTTTTCATCCCCAATCGCCATCGGGGTGGCCGACACGCCGTGCAGGCTGGGGGTCACCATCTGAATTTCCGGAAACGCCCGGCCCATGCCGTCAGCGTCGATAATGGGAATGCCCAGGCTGGCCGCGACCAGCATCGGAATCATCGAATTGACCCCCCCGGCTTCAATCGACAGGGTGGCAAAAGCCCGGCTGTGGAGGTGGTGTTCGACCATCCGAAAGGCGTCCAAGACCTCGGTACCGCTCGGAATCTTTTCGACCAGGACGGTTGGGGCGCCCATCATGGCGGTGGGGATGAGCCACGCCTCGTCCGCGACTTCGTCGAGCGAGACCAGCTGGATGGGGCCGTGGCGGCGCACCGCCTGCTGGGCCATCAGCTTGCCCAGGGTCGGGTCGCCGCCGCCCCCGGTGCCCAGGACAGTGGCGCCCAGCGCAATATGGTCCAGGTCTTCGAGGTCGAGCAGAGTCATGGCTTGGCATCCGAGAAAAACCGCTGACAGCTCAGAAATCCGGTTGTCAGCGGGGTCTGACCGTCGAGAGCCAGCTGACTGAGGATTTCGCCCAGCACGCTGGCGAACTTGAACCCGTGGCCCGACAGTCCGGCCACAAAAGCGACCTGCGGGTGCTCGGGGTGGCGATCCACAACAAAGTGTTCGTCCGGACTCATGGTGTACATGCACGCCACGTGGTGCTGACGTCGCCGGCTGACCCCCGGCAGATAGCTGGCCAGAAAGCGCTCGACCTGCTCCTGGTCGTGGGCGTAGACGCTCCGGTCAAGGCCGAGCGGGTCGCTGACGGGCTGTCCGCCCGAGTGCTCGGCCACCTTCAGGCCAAACCCGTCGGTCGGAGGAAAGCCGTAAAAATTACCCTCAGGCGTCTCGTAGAAGTAGCACGGACAGCCGGACTGGCCGTACACGGGATCGTCGATGTCGTACCAAAACAGAGACTTGCGCCGGATAGTAAAGGGGATGCCCAGCTCGCCCAGCAGCTGACCGGCCCACGCCCCAGCGGTGATGATGAGATGCTCGGCTGCGTACTTGGCCCGGTCGGTGGTTACCACCACGCCCCGACCGTCAGCCCGCCAATCCTGTACGACTTCATTGCTACGCAGCTGGGCGCCAGCCTGTTGGGCATGGTCGATATGGGCCACGACACACGCTTCAACGCGCAGATAGCCGGCCTGCTGCTCGAACACGGCGGTCATGCTCGGGGGCACCCGAAAGCCGGGGAAGCGCTGTTCGGTTTCGGCCGCGCTCAGCTCATCAACCGTCAGACCGTGGGCGCGGGCGCTGGCCCGCACGCCGGGTACCATGAACCCGTCGGCCGGACCCACCTCAAGCAGGCCCGTCTCGGTATACAGCTGCTGGGCACAGTGTTCGGACAGGTCGGCCCATAAGGTGTAGGCCCGCCGCAGGAGCGGGACGTAGTCCGGGTGCTCCATATAGGCCAGCCGAATGAGGCGCGTGTTGCCGTGCGAGCTGCCCCGGTCGTGGCCGGGTGGAAAACGGTCGATGCCCAGGGCTCGCACGCCACGCTGGGCCAGATGAAACAGTGCCGCGCTGCCCACCCCGCCGGTGCCGATCACAATGCAGTCGTAGTGCTCCATCCTCGTCCCTTCCGCCCGCCCGTGTGGCTCAGGTGCGGGGGGCTGGCGCCACCATAGCGAAAGCCGCCCAAGAACACAAAGGATGCGGCCGAGGGCTGAGCAGCCTGCCAGGGCGCGAGGTGGTTGGCTGGAACTGCATCAGCCAGCCTGAGACCATTGCTCATGCGGTCGGCAGCCACGCAAGGGGGGAGTTCTCAACCACCGCGAAATAGGCTATTGAGAGGGTGGCTCGGTGCTCAGGGTGGGCAGCGAGTACTTTACGATAGGGGAGGAGAACACCTATGCGAAAGAGAACACTCATCACCGCCGTGGCGCTTGCCTTGGGCCTCAGTTTTACGGCCCCAGCTGTGTGGGCTGACAGTCACGAAGGTGAGGCCGAGGCTGGGCAGGAAGCGTCCGACAAGAAGGATGAGAGCGCTGGCGACGAGAGCGCTGGTGGTTGTGGGGGATCGTCAGAGGGGTCCTCTGAACAGTCATCGGAAGGCTCGCACTAGGGTCCGGACTCATAAAGGGGGTAGTCTTGGTCCGCCACGTGTGATGGGGTGCTGTCCATTTGGAGGGAAGCGGCGATGGCCCACTCTTTCTGGCTTTCCGACGAGCAATTCGGGCGGCTCCGGCCGTTGTTGCCGAGCAAAGTGCGGGGCGTGCCCCGGGTGGA
>JAAXHF010000490.1 GCA_012271025.1 Deltaproteobacteria bacterium
AGGGTGGTGGTGGCAATCGTCGTGACTCCGCCGATCAGACAGTCCTTGGTGTCGCGCAGAAAATCCTCGGTCATGGCGTCATCGCCAAAGCGGTCGGCAATGCCGAAGTGGACATGCGGATCGAAGGTACCGGGGAAAATGATTTTTTCCCCTACGTCGATGGTCCGTTTTGCCTGGCCCAGGCTTGGGCTGGCCCCGACGGCGACGATCTGTTCTCCCTCAATGGCAACGCCTCCCCGGATGACGCCGTTTGGAGTCCCGACCAAGCCGTTCTTCAGGACGATGTCATGCGCCATGTGTGCTTCCCCCTTTTTTCCCAGGCGGGGCGATTATCCCGCTACGCCTGGGCGGCTGTCAACACGAAGAAGACAGGTGAGCGGGCTCATAGCTGACCTTCAGCAAAAACAAGCCCTGGGGCGGCGCCGTTCGCCCAGCCTGGGTCCGGTCGCGGGCGGCAAAGATGCGGGTGAAACCCTCAACGCTCAGCCGGCCGCGCCCGACATCGTACAGAGTGCCGACGATATTGCGGACCATGTGACGGACAAAAGAACGCGCCTCGACCTCATAGGCCAGCACCTGCCCGGCCCGCCTGACGCTGCTGCGCAGCACAGTCCGCACCGGGTCGTGCTCGACCGAGTCGGCGCCCTGAAAGGACGAGAAATCGTGGCGGCCGACCAACACGCCGGCGGCCCGATCCATGGCGCCGATGTCGAGCGGCAGCGGCACATGCCAGCTATAGCGGGCCCATACGGCCGAGCGGTCGGGCCGGTTCCAGATCTGGTAGCGGTAGGTGCGGCTGCGGGCGTCACGGCGGGGGTTGAAGGTCTCGCTGGTGGTTTCGAGTCGCCTGACGGCCATATCCGCCGGCAGAAGGGCGTTCAGGCTGTGTCGGAGCCGCCCGGGATCGCGCGTCTGGCTGGTGCGAAAGGCCACGACCTGGCCCAAGGCGTGCACCCCGGTATCGGTCCGACCGGCCGCCCGCACCCGAACCGGCTCGTTGAAGAGACGGGCCAGGACGGCTTCCAGCCTGCCCTGGAGGGTTTCCGCGTTGGCTTGCAGCTGCCAACCGTGGTACGCGGTGCCGTCGTATTCGAGAATGCATTTATAGTGCATGACGCGCGCCATCATAGCCAATTCCGGTATGAGCAGACAGCGCCCGAACCGGTCTGTCTGTCAGGTACCGGCTTGCAAACGCGCGACAAAATAGCATAGTCTCTCAGACCGTTGTTCCAGCCGCCTGGAGCAGAACAGAAGGGAGAACATATGGGCGTTTTATCCGGGTATAAGGTCGTTGAGTTTGCGGGTATCGGTCCCGCTCCGATGTGTGCGATGCTGCTCTCAGACATGGGAGCCGAGGTCCTGCGGATCGACCGGGCTGAGGATGCCAGCCTGGGCATCCCGACCGACGCGAAGTTCAATCTGCTGGGTCGCGGCCGCCGCTCGGTGGCACTCGACCTGAAGAAAGAGGACGGTGCCGAGGTCGCCCTCAGGCTGGTCGGGCAGGCTGACGCGCTGATTGAAGGCTTTCGGCCCGGAGTGATGGAACGCCTGGGACTCGGACCGGACGTGTGCATGGCTCGCAACGAGCGGCTGGTCTACGGTCGCATGACCGGCTGGGGCCAGGAGGGGCCGCTCGCCCCGGCCGTGGGTCACGACATCAACTACATCTCTCTGGTTGGCGCCCTGCACTCGATCGGTCGCAAGGGCGAAGCCCCGGTTCCTCCGCTGAACCTGGTTGGCGACTTTGGCGGAGGCGGGGTGTATCTCGCTCTGGGCGTGGTCGGAGCGTTGTTGGAAGCCCAAAAGTCGGGCAAAGGCCAGGTCATTGACGTGGCCATGATCGACGGCGCGGCGTCGCTGATGACGGCGATTTTCGGGCTGCGGGCGGCCGGTCGCTGGACCGACGAGCGGGGGGATAACATCCTCGATACTGGGGCGCACTATTACAACGTGTACGAAACCAGCGACGGAAAATACATCGGCATCGGCTCGATTGAGTCCAAGTTCTACGCCGAACTGCTGCGGCTGACCGGCCTGGAGGGTCAGGAGCTGCCGCGCCAGAACGACAAGACCGCCTGGCCGGACTTCAAGGACCGCCTGACGGCCATCTTCAAGACCAAGACGCGGGACGAGTGGGACCAGATCCTGGAGGGCAGCGACGTGTGCTACGCGCCCGTCCTGAGCATGGAAGAAGCCCCCAATCATCCGCATAACAAGGAGCGCGGGACGTTCGTGGAGCTTGACGGGGTGCCACAACCCGCCCCGGCGCCGCGTTTCAGCCGCACGCCGAGCGCCATCCAGCGGCCGCCGGCCAACCCCGGCGAGCATACCGAGGAAGCCTTGGTCGACTGGGGTTTTGATACCGCCGACCTTGAACGGCTGCGCACCAGCGGCGCAATTGGAGTCCGCGCTTAGCGCCGTGTGGACCGGCCCGAACCGGTGAACGCCTTTTCTGGGGGCGCGGCCGTGATGCTGGCTTGACGCAGCGGCCGCGTTCCCAGACTCCAGGAACGATACGAGATTCCTCTGGCCCGATTTCAGAGATGGTGGGCTACGTATTCAGGCAGCCTGAGCGTGGCCGCCGCTGCCTCAGGCTTTCCCTTTCCACTTGAGGCCCTTGTCGAACGGAACAATAAAGAGTCCGGTCAGAACGAGCACGCCGAAGACCGAAAATACCACGGTAAATGGATTCATTGCCGGACCTCCATATCCTACTGTAGCCTATCCCAATCTGTTCCAGGTGAGACAATCTGTCCGCTGAATCGGGTGTAACTGAGGAGTGCACTCGACGCCGTCTGGAGCGGTCCGAACCGGTGAGCACTTCCGCCATGCGAGGAGAGAATGAGCAAAGAGAGATGAAATACCCGCTATCCGGAGAAAAGCGTCGCGCCGTGCGCCGTCTGTGCGGCTGGGCGTGGTGTGTCGTCGTGCTGGTGTGGGCGGCAGGTTGGAGCTACGGCCAGGACACAAGCGACGGGCAAGATGCCGGGCGGGCAGCCGTCGAGTCAACCCAACGGATGCCGCTGATGACGGTCACCGAGCGCCGTCCAATCAGCGCGGCCACCGAAACCCGTGTGCGCGAAAGCGACTTTGCCGTCCGGCCGCATAACACGGCCTGGGAAATGCTGAATAATCTGCCCGGATTTGTGGCCGGCCAGCACGCCGGGGGCGGTAAAGCCATGCAGTACTTTCTGCGCGGCTTTGATAATGACCACGGCACTGACGTGGCCATCAGCGTTGATGGCATCCCCGTCAATATGGTCAGCCATGCCCACGGTCAGGGCTATGCCGACCTCAATTTTTTGATCCCCGAAGTCGTCGAGTCCATCGATTACCGCAAAGGCCCGTATTTTGCGGACTCCGGGAATTTCGCCAACTCGGGCTCGGTCAACTTCATCACCAAAGACGATACCACCCAAAATTCGCTCCGCGCCGTGGGTGGGTCGTTCAACACCATGCGCTACGTCGGCATCCTGTCGCCGCGCCTCGGTCCGGTCCAGAGCCTGATTGCCAACGAGGTCTACTTCACCGATGGGCCGTCCAAGCAGGACGAGCATTTCGTCAAATATAATTTCTTCGGCAAGTTCACCCTCAGGCCCAACCCGCGCTCCAAGCTGAGTCTGTGGACCTCGCTGTATACCGGCGATTGGGACGCCTCGGGCCAGATCCCGCTCCGAGAGGTCAACAGCGGCCGGCTGGACCGCTTCGGTTCGCTCGACCCGAGCGAGGGTGGGCGCTCTGACCGGGAAAACGTGAATCTGATCTACACGGCCACCCCAAGCCCGGAGAAAAGCTGGTCCGTGCAACTGTACTTCAGCCGCTACCGGCTGCGCATGTTCTCGAACTTTACGTTTCTCAGCGGTGACCCGGTGCGGGGCGATGGCATTGAACAGCTCGACACCCGCGTGCTGTTTGGCGGCCGGGCGCAGTATCGGCGCATGTGGACGCTCGGCAGCCTGTTGCTTGAGAGCAGCCTTGGTTTTGAGACGCGCAACGATAACGCCGATATCGGCCTGTTCCAGCAGCAGCGCCGACAGCGGTTTTCTACCACTCAGAAAGTCGAGGTGTGGGAGAACGCTTTCAGCGGCTATACCCAGCACGAGCTGTTTTTACGGGAGTGGCTGCGGTTCATCGTTGGTCTGCGTGGCGATTTCTTTGTCTTTGATGTTGATGACCGATCTCGGCACGACGCGACAGACGCCCCGCGGCTCCAGGGTAATGCAACCGACGGCATTGTCAGCCCCAAGGCCAGCCTGATCGTGTCGCCCTTCATCGACCCTGCGAGCCTGTGGCACCAGACCGACCTGTTTCTCAATTTCGGCATGGGCTATCATTCCAACGATGCCCGGGATGCGGTTCAGCCGGGGGGTAGCGGGCTGGCCCGCTCGACTGGCGCGGAAATCGGAGCGCGCACCAATCTGTACAATCGGATCGAATTGGCCGCCTCGTTGTGGTGGCTCGACCTGGGCAGCGAGCTGGTCTTTGTGGGTGACGAGGGCACGACCGAACAGCGCGGCCCCACCCGCCGCTGGGGCGTGGATGCCGAGGTTCGGGCTGAAGTCTTGCCCTGGCTGCTGCTCGACTATGACCTGACCTATGCCGACCCCCGCTTTCGCGTCACCGGCGAGGCCATTCCCCTGGCGCCGACCCTGCTGATGAACGGGGGGCTGACGGCCTATCCGGTCGAGAATCTGTCTGCCGCCCTGCGGGTGCGCTTCCTGGACGA
>JAAXHF010000363.1 GCA_012271025.1 Deltaproteobacteria bacterium
GACGTCAATGCCCGGGCTGGTTGTCAGACGGCGGAGCAGACGTCCCTGGGGAGACAACAGAAAGAGATCGATATTGCCGTTTCTTTCTCCGCTCACGGCGATGGTCTTCCCGTCTGGCGACCACTGTCCGCTGTAGCCGACGGTTTGCGACAGCTGCCACTCCTTGCCGCTACGCAGCTCAAAGCGAAACGGATAGGGACCGCCTCGCTTGTACGAAATATAGAACAGATCGGTCGCTCCGGGATTCCAGTGCGGTGCCAGGATGAGGCTTCTGGCGTGGGTCAGCCGCTCGACCTCGGCTCCGGTCAAGTCGGTGACATAGACTTCTTTGGCCCGCCCGCCGGCCCGGTTGGACACAAAAGCGATTCTGGAGTTGAACGGACCTTCCTCACCGGTCAGGAGCAGCATCACATGGTCGGCGAAACGATGCGCCATTCTGCGCAGGTCCGCTCGCCGACCACGATAACGCTTGCCGCCCAGGTACCGACGCTGGGCCACGTCAAACAGACGCGCTTCGACGGTCAGCGCGTCGCCTTCGAGCCACACACTGCCCTTCATCAGGGCCAGCGCGCCCAGCACCGACCAGTGGCCAAAGTTGATCTCAGCCTCCATGACTCTGTCCGGCCCCTCAAGATAGGTCGCGCGGTCAATGACCCGGAACAGGCCGGACAGGTCGAGGTCACGGGCGACGATATCAGAGAAGGCCGCTCCCAGCCCCTGGGCGGAACCCGACGGCTGCGGGGCCAGAGGCGAGAGCGCAATCGGCAGCCCTGCCCCACCCGGTTCGGGGACGGTGATTTCGATCTGGGCCTGGATCGAGCGGCACACTCCGAGGAGCACCGCCAGGGCCACAACCCCGATTCGGCAGATTCGCCTCAGCGTGATCCACCACTCACGTCGCGTCTCGACTTGCCAGTTGCCCATCATCCGCCTTCGCTCTGCCGCCCGCGTCTCAGCTCGCGCCCCGGTGCTTCAGTCATCGCTCACTCGCCAAAAGCGACCTGGACTTTCTGGGACAGAAATTCATGCAGGTGCTCCACGGGTGGCGGGGGGAGCGGGTTGGCGTGATGCACGGCACGCAGGGCCGACTGATCAAACGCCGCATTGCCCGACGAACGCGTCAGTTCGATATCCGCGATCTCGCCGTTGGGCCTGATACCGAACTGCACGACTGCGGTTAAGCCGGCCTGTTGGTGGGTGACAATCCAGCTGTCCTTGACCCGCTGCTGAACCAGGACGGTATACCCGACAAAGGCCGGCGGTCGGCGGCCTGGTCCGCCACCAGAGCCGGAGCCGCCGACCGTTCTGGACCCGACCGGTTGCCGGGCGGTTCGTCCGGCCGTTCTCATGTTCTGGCGCACACGGTCAACAGCCTCGGCCAGCTGTCGCGTCTCACGGGCTCGGCGAGACATTGACGGTTGTGGCGTGGCCGGTTTGACGACTGGTTTTTTCTGGGCCTTGGGTTTTTTGGCGGGACGCTTGGCCTGCTGCTTGGGTGCGGGTGGAGACGGCTTTTTGGTGGGTCGCTTAGCCTGCTGCTTGGGCGCAGGTGGAGACGGCTTTTTGGCAGGTCGCTTGGCCTGCTGCTTGGGCGCGGGCGGGGACGGCTTTTTTACCGCCGGCGCCGGCTCTTTGGTAACGGGCGGTGCCGGGGGCGGCTCTTGAGCTTGGCCCAGCGGAGGGGGGTCAAGTGGCGGTCGACTGCCTGGGGACGGGGTAAGCGCGGACGGGGCCACCAGGGCAACGACATACGGCTCGGGTCTGGCAGGCTGGATCGGGCTACGCACTCCGGCCGTCACCAGACCGACGATGGCTCCGGTGTGCAAGATCACAGATACCAGGAGCATGCGACCGAAGCCCGGGTAGGACCGTTTTTTGTGTCGAATCTGGTAGGCCATGGCTGACTGAGCGGGTACGCGCTCACTGCTCCATCATCTCTTGAGTCGGTTGTGTCTGCACCGCGTCTGCACCCAAGGCTTCGGTTACCATGCCCAGCCTGACCACTCCGGCCCGCCGGACCGCAGCCATGACCTCTACCACTCTGCCATACATAACGTTTTTATCGGCGCGCAGGTACACGGTCTGATCCGGACGGTTGCGGACCGCAGCCGCGAGAGTCGTTTGCAGGGCCTCAATCTCAAGCTCAGCCGCGTTCAAATACACCTCCCCTTCCCGGCTGACGGCTACAACCAGCTGATCCTCCTGACCGGCCATTGGGTCGGCCTCTACCCTGGGCAGTTCAACACCAACGCCCTGCTGAAGTATCGGTGTGGTGACCATGAAAATAACCAGCAGCACCAACATCACATCAACCAAGGGCGTCACATTGATCTGCGACATGCTGCCATCGCCCAACTCATCAAATGCCACGGTCTGTCTCCTCGCTCCGGGCGGGTGGAAGTGCGCCAGCTACAGAAAATGGCGCTCGGCAATATTCAGAAACTCGGCCAGGAAGTTTTCCATGCCCAGAGATACCAGCCGAACCTGACGGCTGAAGTGGTTATAAGCCACGACCGACGGAATCGCTGCGGCCAGGCCGATGGCGGTGGCAATCAGAGCCTCGGCGATGCCTGGCGCGACCGCCTGAATCGTTGAGCCGGTGCTCGCGCTCAAGCCCAGGAAGGCGTTCATGATCCCCCACACCGTGCCAAACAGACCGATGAAAGGGGCGGTAGCGGCGGTGGTGGCCAAAAAGGTCAAACCGCTCTCCAGCCGGGTTAGCTGTTCTCGGGCGGCCCGACGCATCGCCCGCTCAACATTTTCGACCCCACCCTCGTCGATGTCTTCAAAGGAGTCCGGTTTGTGAGCCGGATCCTGGGGCTGCTTCCGGGCACGCGTGATCCGCATCAGTTCCTGATAGCCGGCGCGAAAGATCTGGGCGGTCGCACTCTCCTTCATCTCCAGGCTGGCGGTGTGGATGGAGGACAGATTTTTTGTCTCCCAGAACACCACGGTAAACTGCTCAGACTCGCTCCGAGAGCGACGCAATTGGCGGAATTTGAAAAACACAATCGCCCAACTGATGACCGAAAACAGCACCAGCAGGTAGAGGACGGCTTGGACGACCGGACCGGAGCCGGTGACCATTTCGAGTACAGTCGGCTGGGCAAGCGTTTGCCGGGCAGCCGCGCCCAAGAGCGAATCTTCCATCCTGTTCCCCGCCTCCTCGTCACCAAGCCGCTGCTCATCCACGCGCTGCGGACGCGTTCGGATTTGAGCGGCTCCTCAGCACGCTGCGGATCATTGTAGCCCACCCTCCCCGCTCACGCCATTCCCCGGCTTGCGTCCGGGCGGCGAGCAGGGGGGCTGGAAGGCCAAATCCAACACCTTCCCTTGACTGATTTTTCCGCTTGGGGAAAGATGCAGGCAGCCGAGAGACAATTTTCATCGAAGGTGGGAGGATATGGCTGTACGCATAGGACTGAACGGTTTTGGACGGATCGGGCGGAATCTGTTTCGGGCCAGCCTCAACGAACCTGGGCTCGAATTTGTGGCCATCAACGATATCACCGACGCCGCAACCCTGGCCCATTTGTTGCGCTACGATTCGGTCCACGGTCGCCTCGAGGCCGATATTGCGGCCGAACCGGACGCCCTGATTGTCAACGGTAAACGCATTCAGGTCTGCCAGGAACGCAATCCGGCCGACCTGCCCTGGGAAGCCCTCGGAGTTGAGGTGGCGCTCGAATGCACCGGGCTGTTTACCGACCGCGACAAGGCGGCTCTGCACCTGTCTGCCGGAGCAAAAAAAGTGCTGATTTCGGCCCCGGCCAAAGGGGCGGATTTAACCCTGTGTTACGGGGTGAATCATGCCAGCTACGACCCGGCCTCGCACCATATTATCTCCAACGCGTCGTGTACCACGAATTGTCTCTCGCCGGTCGCCAAGGTCTTACACGAAACCTTTGGCGTCAAGCGGGGACTGATGACGACCGTCCACGCCTACACCAACGACCAGCGTATTCTCGATCTGCCCCACTCCGATATTCGGCGCGCGCGCGCAGCCGCCCAGTCCATGATCCCGACCTCAACCGGCGCCGCCCGCGCGGTCGGCGAAGTCCTGCCCGAACTCAAGGGCAAGCTCGACGGCATGGCCGTTCGGGTTCCCACGGCCAATGTGTCGGTGGTCGATCTGGTCGCCGAACTCGACAAGACGGCCAGCGCCGAAGTGGTCAATCAGGCCATGCAGGCGGCGGCCGAAGGCCCGCTCAAGGGCGTCCTCCAGTACTGTCAGGAGGAGCTGGTTTCGGTCGATTTCAACGGCAACCCGCACTCGTCCATTTTCGACGCCGCCCTGACCAAGGTGATGGACAACAATTTTGTCAAAGTCCTGTCCTGGTACGACAACGAGTGGGGCTTTTCCAACCGGATGCGGGATGTCTCACTCTACATCGGCCAGAGCCTGAGCTAGCCCATGGCCACCCGTCGTCCCCTGCTCGCCGGCAACTGGAAAATGCACGGCACCCGGTCCGAGACCGAGCGCCTGCTGTCAGCCCTGACCCAGGCCTTGGGCGGCGTTAATCCCGCCCAGCGGGAAATCGTAGTCGCCCCGCCGTTCAGCGTTTTGGAGACTGCCGCCCGCCTGCTGGCCGACACGTCCATCCGTTTAGCCGCCCAGAATCTCCACTGGGAGCCGCACGGGGCGTTCACCGGCGAGGTGTCGGGTCCCATGCTCAAAGAAGCCGGCTGTACCTACGTCATTCTCGGCCATTCCGAGCGGCGTCAATACTTTGCCGAGACCGACGAGAGCGTGGCCCGCAAGGTCCGGGCCGCCCGGCGGGACGGGTTGTTGCCGATCATATGTGTAGGAGAGTCGCTCGAAGAGCGCGAGAGCGGAGCGACCCTGGCCGTCATTGACCGCCAAATCCGGGGCGCCCTCCAGGACCCAGAGCTGGACCCAGAGCTGGACCAAGATCCGGCGGCCCTGACAGGCTTGGTGATTGCCTACGAACCGATCTGGGCGATTGGGACGGGACGCAGCGCGACACCCGACCAGGCTCAGGAAGTCCACGCCGCCATACGCGCGACCCTCAGCAGCCTGACCAGCCCGACTACGGCCGACGCCACCCGTCTGTTGTACGGCGGCAGTGTCAAGCCCGACACCGTCGACGCTCTCATGGCCCGGCCGGACATAGACGGGGCGCTGGTCGGCGGGGCCAGCCTGCGGGCCGACTCCTTTGCCCGCATCGTCAACTTCCGTTAGGAGCCGCATCATGTCGTACACGCTGGTAACTCTCGTCCACGTTCTGGCCTGTTTCTTCCTGGTTCTGGTCGTCCTGCTCCAGACCGGCAAGGGCGCTGATGTCGGAGCGGTTTTTGGCGGCTCCAGCCAGACCATCTTCGGCAGTTCAGGAGCCGGCAATTTTCTGACCAAAACCACCACCGGCATTGCGGTTCTGTTCATGCTGACCTCTCTCTTTCTGTCCTACGGCGCATCCCGCCAGACAACCGAAAGCCTGTTTGACGCGATCTCGCCCGAGAGCCTGAGCGTCCAGGAAGAGTTGCCGGCAGCCACTCCAGGCACGGAGGCCGGATCAGCCCCGGGCGACTCCGGCACGGCGGGCCAGCCCGAAGCGGCGACCGAACCACAAGCCGCTGCCCCGACCAGCCCGGAACCGCCTGCCGCCCTGAGCGAAGCTGCCCAGGCATCGGACCCCGCCCCGCAATAGGGCCAGGTCTGGCCTTTGAGCGCGCCTCGACGAGAGGGAGAAGATGAGCCGGACCCACGCGATTGTTATTGGCGGCAGCATGGCCGGCCTGAGTGCCGGTCGGGTTCTCAGCGAGGTCTACGACCGGGTCACCGTCATCGACCGTGACACCTACCCCGAAGGCGTGGGCGAGAGATCGGGCGTTCCACACAGCCGCCACGTCCATGCCCTGCTGGCTCGGGGGCGGATCGAGCTGGAGCGCCTGTTCCCAGGCTTTGGCAATCTGGCGCGTGAAGGCGGCGCGCATGAGATCGACTTTGGGATGGATTTTGCCACCCTGCGTCCATACGGCTGGAGTCAGCGCCGGCCGGACGGACTCAATCTGCTGTTTGCCAGCCGTAACCTCATCGAATCCGTCGTCCGTAGCCTGTTTCGTCGGCTACCGAATGTCACTCTCCTGGAACAGACTGCGGTGACCTCGCTGAACAGCGTCACCAACGGGCACCGGCGGGTCACCGGCGTCACACTCCGCTCGGCCGATGGGAGCGGTCCGACACAACTGGACGCCGACCTCGTCGTTGACGCCAGCGGCCGCGCCTCTCAAGCGCCGGCGTGGCTCAAGGCCCTGGGTCTGGAGCCGCCCCAAGAGACGGTCGTCAACGCCTTTGCCGGCTATAGCTCGCGCTGGTTTCAAGCGCCCAGCCCCGAGCGCTGGCCTCAGGACTGGTGGTGGAAGGGTATCTGGATCGATCTGAAGGAACCCGAGGTGCTGACGGCCGGAGTGTTGTTTCCGGTCGAGCATGGACGCTGGATCATCACCCTGGGCGGGGTGGCCAAGGCGTATCCGCCGACCGATGAAGACGGCTTTATGGAAGCCCTGGGGAGTCGCCTGCGTTCCCCCATCCTGGCCGAAGCCGCGCGCCTGGCCGAGCCGCTCTCGCCGGTGTACGGCCATCGCACAATGGCCAACCGTTTTCGCCACTACGAAAAGTGGCAAGAACGCCTGGACGGATTCATCGCCCTGGGTGACGCGGTGTGCGCCTTCAACCCCGTGTATGGCCAGGGCATGACAACCGGGACCTTATCCGCGGTCGTCCTGGCCGAGTGTCTCAAGCGCTACAGTCCTGACGAGCCTGATTTGCCGCAGCATTTTTTTCGTGCCCAGGCAAAAGTCCAGGCCAATCCGTGGCGGCTGGCGACCGGGGCGGATTTTCGCTTCCCGGCAACCGAAGGCAGCCAGTCTGCCGGCTCGCGCGTACTCGACCCGTACATGAAGGCGCTGTTTGCCACGGCGATTGACGATCATGCCGTGCGCCGTCAACTCAGCCAGGTCATCAATATGCTCAAGCCCCCGTCGGCATTTTTTGCGCCGCCGATCATGGGCCGGGTGGCGCTGAACGCCCTCCGGCGGCGCGTGGGGAAGCGCGCCAGGACACCGATTCCAGACCGGCCGCCGACACGCCCGGCTGAACCGTCGTCCCACCTCAGCCCGTAGGCACGTCCGCTCCCCTCTGGACCGCAGCCGTTTGTCCGGCTATGATCTGTGGCCGTCAGCGGATGCAGCCTGCATCCGTCTTTTTCTATCCGTCTTGCGAGGATGGCGGAACTGGCAGACGCGCTAGGTTGAGGGCCTAGTGGGGTAACACCCATGGGGGTTCAAGTCCCCCTCCTCGCACTCTCCCACCCCTTTTTCTTCCGCCCGTCCCGGTCTTGATTGACTCGCCCCGGAGCTTGTGAGACACAGGACGGCATGGCATACGATTCGACTACGCCCCCTGCCCCGTCCGACTCCGAAGACAGCCGTTCCCTGTTTCGCCTCGAGAACGGCCTGCGGGTGGCCATTCAGGAGGACCACTTTGCCCCGGTGGTGGCCATTCAGGTGTGGGTCAAGGCCGGCAGCGCGGACGAGACACCCGACGTGGCCGGGGCCGCCCATGTGCACGAACACATGATCTTCAAGGGCACCGAGCGGCGGCCGGTCGGCGCGATCGCGGCCGAGGTCGAATCGTCCGGCGGCAACATCAACGCCTTTACCTCTGCCGACCACACCGTCTACCATCTCGTCCTGGCCTCGCGCTACTGTCGCACCGGCCTCGATATCCTGGCCGATGCCATGCACAACTCGAGCTTTGATCCGTCCGAGCTGGAAAAAGAACTCCAGGTCGTCATGGAAGAGTGGAAGCGCGGCGAAGATTCCCCCACCTCGCGCGCGGCAACAGAGCTGTTTCGTCTGGCCTATACCAGCCATCCCTACGGCCGCCCGGTGATCGGCTTTCGGGAGACCGTCGAGGCGCTCGACCGCGGGCGCGTCGTCAACTTCTACCAACGCTGGTATCACCCCAACAACATGACCCTGGTCGTCGTCGGAGACGTGGACCGTCGGGCCGTCGAGGGCGACGTGCGCGAGCTGTTCGGCCCCTACCCGCTCGGCCCGCTTCCGGCCCGACCACGGACGGCCGAGCCACCCCAGCGCCAGCCTCGTCTGTCCGGCCTCGACATGAACGTTGAGGAATCCTACCTGTATCTGGGCTTTCCCATTCCCGAGGCCGACCACGCCGATATTTTTGCCCTGGACCTGTTGGGTTTCATCCTGGGCGGAGGCGAGAGTTCGCGGCTGGTCCAGACCGTGCAGGTCGAAAAGGAACTGGTCAACTGGATCTCGGCCAGCGCTTACAGCCCGGCCGACCCAGGGCTGTTCATTACCGCCGCCGCCCTGGAACAGGACAAAGTCCAGCCTGCGCTGCAAGACATGCTGGCCGCGATTGCCGACTGCCGGCACCAGCTGGTCTCGCCCGCCGAACTCGACCGGGCTCGCACGAATTTGGCCAGCGACTTCACCTATCGGCGGGAAACCGTCCAGGGCCAGGCTCGCCAGCTGGGCTATTTTCTGAGCGTATTTGACGACCCGGACTACGAAGACCGCTATCTGGCCGGTTTGGCCGCAGTCACCCGCCAAGATATTCGGCGCGTGGCGCAGCGCTATCTCACGACCGACAGCCTGTCGCTCGTGCTGCTCGGCTCCGAGGCCCAGGCTGGCTTGCCGAGCGCGGCGGACATTCAGGCTTGGCAGGAAACGCAGCCTGCCCCTACGGTTTCGACTGCCAAGAACGGCCGGGTCTCGTACACCGAGTTGGACAACGGCATTCGCCTGCTGGTCAAGGAGCATCACAGCGTTCCGGTCGTCTCCCTCCAGGCCTGCATGCTGGGCGGCGTGCTGTTTGAAACCGAGCGCAATGCCGGGATGAACAACCTCATCGCCGGGCTGCTGACCCGCGGCAGTCAACGCTTCTCACGCCTGGCACTGACCGAGGCCGTTGAATCGCTGGCCGGCAGCCTCAACGGGTTCTCGGGCCGCAACAGCCTGGGGCTCAGCGGCTCGTTTCTATCCAGCCGGGCGACGACCGGGCTGGAACTTTTTCTCGACACCCTGCTCCAGCCCATTTTCCCGGCCGATGAGGTCGAGAAGCGACGCCGCGAAATCCTGCTGGCCCTCAAGAACCGTGAGGACGAATTGGCGCAGATCGCCTTTGACCTGTTCTACGCCACCATCTTCACCACCCACCCCTACCGCCTGCTGCCGCTGGGCCGGGTGGAGAGCGTACAAGCTTTGCGCCAGGAGCAACTGTCTGCCTATTACCGCGCCGCCCTGAACCCCCGCCAGCTGGTGGTCAGTGCGGTCGGCGACGTGGATAGCGACGAACTCATCGCCCGCCTGCGGGCCAGCCTCGAAGGCATACCCAGCGTTTCAGACCAGCTGGCCCTCCCCCCGCCCGAGCCACGCCCGACAGACACACGGCACCAGACCAAGACGGTCGACAAACAACAGGCGCATATCGTCCTCGGCTATCAGGGTGTGGCCCTGGACAACCCGGATCGCTATGTCCTCAAAATCATCGACGCGCTGCTGTCCAGACAGGGCGGCCGCTTGTTCTACGAGCTGCGTGAGAAGCGCGCCCTGGCCTACTCCGTGACCGCTTTCAGTGTCGAGGGGCTGGCCCCGGGCGCGTTCGGGATCTATGTCGGCACCGACCCCAACAAGGTCGACGAAGCCGTCGACGCGGCACGCCACGAACTGAGACGGCTGTGCCAGCGGCCGGTTGACCCAGCCGAACTCGAACAGGCCAAGAAATATCTGACCGGCAGCTATGAAATCTCCCTTCAGTCCAACGGCTCCCAGGCCGAAGAAATGGCGTTCAACGAACTCTACGGGCTGGGCTATGACAACGGGCGGCGGTATCTCAGAGCGCTGGGCGCGGTGACCGAGGAAGACATACGGCGGGTGGCCCAGACCTATTTCGACGAGAACACGGAGACCCTGGTCGTGGTGGGCAAATAAGGCCGGGACGGAGAAACGGCGTGGAGCGCTGGCTGTGCGTGTCGGTCACGGTTCCGCACGAGGCAGTCGATGCGGTGTCAAACTTTCTGGCGGAACGCGGATCACTCGGAGTGATAGAGGGCGAGCATGACCCGGCCGCCCCTCAGCCTCCGACAACGACTGTCCGGGCCTTCTTCGCAGCCGACAGCCCAGGCCCAGCCCTGCGTTCGGGCCTGAGACGATACCTGGGCCAGCTCGCACAGCTATTTCCCCAGCTCGACCTCTCCCACCCGGTACAGCTGAGCACGCTTGGCAGTCGGGCCTGGCAGGACCGGTGGCGCGAACACTTTCAACCGCTTGAGGTCGGCTCACGTTTTGTGGTGCTACCGCCCTGGGAGACAGCCCCGGCTCAGACCCGGCGCGACTGTCTGGTCATCAACCCCAGCATGGCTTTTGGCACCGGTCACCACGCCACGACGCGGAGCTGTCTGGAGGCGGTTGAAGCGCTGTGTCTGGCCCACGGCGCACCGAACCGGGCGCTCGACCTCGGGACCGGCTCGGGGATTCTCAGTATTGCGCTGGCCCGCCTCGGCTGCCCCGATATCTGGGCTCTGGACACCGACCCGGTCGCCTTGGACGAGGCGCGCAAGAATATCGCCGCCAACCATATTACCTCGGGTGTCCGACTGAGCGCACGGCCGCTCGAATCGCTGTCGCTGACATTTCCACTCATTGTCGCCAACCTGTTTGCCCATACGCTCATTGAGCTGGCCACCCCCCTGACCCGAGCCGCGGCGCCGGGTGGCCACCTCATCCTGTCGGGGATTCAGACCCAGCAGGCCGCCGACGTGGAGGCCGCCTTCCCGGCTCCGGTGTGGCGTGAGCAGTCCCGTCTTGTGGCTGACGAATGGGTCAGCCTGGTCCGCCAACGCACCTAGCAGTCTTCGGACGATGAAACGGTTCTTCGTTCACTCCTCCGCCGTGCACACCTCCCAGGCCGTTCTGACCGGCCCGGAATATCACCATCTGCGCCACGTCGTGCGCCTCCGGGCCGGCGACCAACTGGCCCTGCGCGATGAGCGGGGTATCGAATATCACGGCACGCTCAGCCACTTCTCTGCCCAGACGGCCACCATTGCCATTCGATCTGTGGCTGCTGTGTCGTTCCCCTCTTTCGCTCTCACTCTGGCGCTGGGCCTGCTCAAGGGCGCCAAGCTGGACCTGGTGATTGAGAAAGTCACCGAACTCGGCCTGCACACCATCGTGCCTTTTTTTTCCGCCAATACGGTTGTCAGCCTGCCCCAGGATCGCCAGGCGCAGCGGCTGGCCCGCTGGCGACGTATCGCCCAGAGCGCGGCAAAGCAGTCCGGCAGCCGCCTGCCCCATATCACGCCACCCCACTCTTTCGCCCAACTCCTCGGTGCCGCGCCCGGCTCAGAAACCAGGCTGCTGTTCTCCGAGCATGAGCGGACGCTCAGCCTCAGAGCCTTTGCCGACACCCACCGAACGCTGTCCAGCCTGTGGATTGTGATCGGTCCCGAGGGCGGTTTCACTCCACAAGAAGTCGCCCAAGCCCAAGCCTCAGGCTTTACGTCCGTCAGCCTCGGTCCGTCCATCCTGCGCGCCGAGACAGCCAGCATTGCCGCCGTCAGCCTGTGTCAGTATGTGTGGCGATAGTCCCCCTGACTCGGCACGCGGCGCCCCCTTGCCTTTGCCGGGCCGAATGCCTAGGCTGCCAGCCTATCACTGCACTGGAGCACTGCCGTATGGGACGCTTTGCCTTTATCATGGACCCCATCCAAGACGTTCTGATCGACAAAGACACGACCTTTGTCTTTATGCTCGAAGCCCAGCGTCGCGGTCACGAGTTGGCCTATATCGAAATGGGCGATCTTTTCATTGAGCGGACTCGGCCCATGGCCCGCACCCGGCGGATCGAACTGCGACGTGAAGCGGGCCGACACTTCACCTTTCTCGGCCAGGCGGTTGAGCCCCTGGGCGGTTTTGACGCGGTCTTCATGCGCAAAGACCCGCCGTTTGATATTGCCTATCTGCACGCCACCCAGCTGCTCGACCTGGCCCAAGCTGAGGGCGCGGTCGTGCTCAACAATCCCGGCGGCCTGCGCGCCGCCAACGAAAAACTCTTTGCTCTCAACTTCTCCGCCGTCATTCCTCCGACCCTGGTGTCTCAGGACGCCGAGCGTCTCAAAGCCTTTCTCGAAGAACTCGGCGGAGAGATGATTATCAAGCCCGTTGACGGCCACGGCGGGGCGGGCATTTTCTATGTGCAGCGGGAGGACCGCAACCTGAACTCGATCCTGGAAACGGCGACCAGACAGGGACGCGAGCCGATCATCGCCCAGCAATACCTGCCGGCCGTGCGGCAGGGCGATAAGCGTCTCATCGTGCTGAACGGTGAGCCCTTAGGCTGCACCCTGCGGGTTCCGCGCGCCGACGAACACCGGGGCAACATCCATGTCGGCGGCACCTGTGTCAAGGCTGATGTCACTCCGCGCGACCGCGAGATCTGCGCCCTCGTCGGGCCGCGCCTGCGCCGTGAAGGGCTGTATTTTGTCGGCCTCGACATCATTGGCGAGTATCTGACCGAGGTCAATGTGACCAGCCCGACCGGCGTGCAGGAGATCGACCGGCTCGACCACGTCTGCCTCGAAGCCAAGGTCATTGACTTTGCCGAGCAGCAAGTTGAAGAGCGCCAGCGACAAGCCTGAGGTGGTCTTGACTCGGTCGGGCGCATTCAGTACAAAACCGAAACGCGCCAAGACACCCCGTGTCTCACGCGGCCGACCAGTCCGCACATGGGCAGGTAGCTCAGTCGGTAGAGCAGAGGACTGAAAATCCTCGTGTCGACGGTTCGATTCCGCCCCTGCCCACACCACTTCTCCTCTCAAAAATTGATCTTTCTGAACGCTCTCAGGTACTGATTGCAGTCTGTCTCAAGTCGTACGACACCTGCCCAGCCTTCGTGCAGGCGCGCTTCCAGGCTCAACGCTACGGCTCTGGGAACCTTTACTATACCTTGACATCCATATGGTCCTTATTCACTTTAATGGACCTATAAGACCATATGGATAGACTGGAAGTACGAGTGGACTTTCTTATGAAAGAACCTTTCGGGGCAGAAGCTGCGCGAGAGCTGTGCCGCATTCCCGGTATTTTCGAGCTTGGCCGTATCTACAGACGCGAGCAGATCAGCACCACGCTCCAATCAAGCTTCGTGGAACGTGGAGGAAACGAGCACACCTCGAAACATGCCGTCGCCACCGTCCTCAAAAAATGGTTGCGCCAAGACAGCAGTCCCTTTGAAAAGGTGTGTGACAAACATGGTCGAGAGATGCGTGGCCGGTACCGATTTATCGGTTACGACGACCAGCAGAGAGCGATATCACCGAGGATTCACTGAAACCCGAACGTGAATATGGAGACGGACCACACGAAGTCTACGCCTGGTGTCTTCCACGGTATCGGAAAGGATATGGTGATCGTTGTCCGATAAAAATTGGTCGTGCGGGACCAGACGGGTTCAGGCGGAGACTGCGAGACTTTTGGGAGAATCTCCCCGAAAGACCGAGCTATCTGGTACGGATTGGTTGTCAGGACGAAGCGGAAGCGAGAAGGCGCGAGACTCTTTTACACGCCTGGTTTCAGACCCGCGGACAACGGATAGATGATGTGCCGGGTCATGAATGGTTCCTGACCACTCCGAGTGAAATTGAGGATGCAATTCGTGCCATCATCGAACCAGCGATGGGCACGAACACGCCAGGAGTCGAGGCTGAGATAGCCGATATATTCGAAGACATCCCTGTCGAAGACTGGGAAAGCCTGCCTAAAGACCTGACAGACAGACTCGACCATTATCTGTACGGCGATGAATCATGAAGACCGTATTCGTCGACACCGTTTACTGGATTGCCATAGTCCGGCCGAATGACCAGTGGAAAGATGCCGCAACAAAGGCGCGTGACGAATTGGGGCGGGTGCGTCTCGTTACCACGGATGAAGTGCTGACGGAATTCCTCGCGGCGCTTTCTAAGGGACGAGCGCGTCTGCGACTCGGGGCGGCAAAAACAGTGCGGGCAATCCTGTCGAATCCGAACGTCCGAGTTATTCCGCAGTCCCGAGAGTCCTTTCGTAAAGGACTGGAGCGTTACGAGGCACGGAGTGACAAGGGATACAGCCTGCAAGACTATATTTCCATGAATACCATGGAATCTCACTCCATCACGGAAATCCTGACGAATGATCGTCACTTCGAGCAGGAAGGGTTTAGTGTCCTCATGAAAGGCAACGGTTCGTAATCCCGTATCTCCACCCGTGCCAGCTTATGAGTCGGTTCCCCATCGACCTGACGCAAGGATGGCTCTCAAGGTCTGGTCGAAAGCGAGGTGTCTTAACCCTTTGCCGTTCAGGACAAACGATAAATCTGCGCTACATTGTCTCCCAGCACCAGCCGCTGCTCCTGTGGCGACAGGGCTGCAATGGCCTGTCTGGTCTCCGCCAGCGCCTCAAGACTGCCGTCCCAATGCGGAAAGTCCGAGGCCCACATGAATTTCTCCGCCCCATACCTGCCCACGATGTAGGCAATCGTGCTCTCGTCCGGATCGAACGAAATCCAGCACTGCCGGGCAAAGTATTCACTCGGCGGCCGCTTGAGGCCGGTCTTGTAGCCGATCTTCTTGAATTTCGAGTCCCAGCGGTCGAGGGCGTGCGGCAGCCAGCCCGCCCCGCACTCCAGAAGATTCACCCGGAGTTTGGGGAAGCGATCAAACACCGCGCCCTGAAACAGGGCGGCAAAGGCTGCTTGGACATCGGCCACCAGGGGCACGCACTGAAAGTACACAAAAGACTCGTCCATGAAGTCGGTCTTGTCAGCCGAGATCCACTGATGACCCAGAAAATCTTCATGCACCGCAGTGTGAAACCCGACCGGCAAATCGTGCTCCTGCAACACCGCCCACAGGGGATCGTAGGCCCGGTCCCAGAACGCCAGCTTATTGGCCGGAGCCGCGCACACAAACACCCCTTTGACCCCGAGGGCAGCCACCCGTTCGATCTCCGTGATTGCCTCGTCAATATCCAACAGCACAATATGAGCGACCGGAACGAGACGTGCGGGGTCGGCTGAACAAAAATCTACGATCCAGTTGTTATAGGCTCGGCAGTAGGCGGCCGATAAGGCCACATCCTTGGCGCCGGGTTCCCAGATCAGGCCCAGGGTTGGAAACAGCACCGACACGTCAATGCCCTCCCGGTCCATCAGGCGCAGCCGGGGGCCGGCTTCATACGCCCCCTGGGGGCCGTCCAGATAGCCAAATTGGCCTGGGACAAAGATATCCTCAAAGGACTGGCCTATGCCTGCGGCGGTTGGTCCAATGCCGCGGGTGAGCAGCAGCGGCTTGTCCTCAACGACCAGGTATTCGACCCCGGCGGCATCCTTTTCCATGCGGATGGCGTGGGGCTTATACTTGGCTTCCAGATAATCGTGCCACAGATTGGGTGGCTCCAGGATGTGTCCATCGGCGTCAATTACTCTGCCCTGCACTTTGCCCTGCACCTTGCGTTCCTCCTTGCTTTGCCTATCCTTATTCAGAACGAGCGCCCTGCCGTCGCAGCTGCACGAAGGAGCCTAAGGTATGAAGAACCTTTCTCGGAGTCAAATGGAGCGTGCGTTTCACAGTTGCCCGGACCGGTCTGACAGGCACGCCGAGCAAGTCCACTCTCGCCGCCGGTTCCTCACCCAGCTCGGCGGGCTGGCCCTCCTGGGCTCTTCTGGAGCTGCAACGAGCGCCGCCTTACACGGACTGTTCGGTCGTGGCCTCGTCTGGGCAGCCGAAGAGGGCCCGGCCGTGGATCTGGCAGCGGAAAGGCCCGGCATGCTCATCCATAGCGCCCATCCAATCAATGGCGAGTTCCCGCCCCACCTCCTGGATGACCCGGTCACCCCTGTCGCCCGACACTTTGTGCGCAACAATGGCCGCATTCCCCTGCGCGCCCAGCAGCGCGACCCGCAGGGCTGGCAGCTGCTCGTCGAGGGCGAGGTGCACACCCCGCTGCGTTTATCCCTGGCCGATCTCAAACAGCTACCGGCAACGACCCTGCAGGCCGTTCTCGAATGCGGCGGTAACGGCCGCGCCCTGTTCAGCCCAACGGTCGATGGCACGCCCTGGCGTCGGGGCGCGGTCGGGTGCAGCGAGTGGACTGGCGTGCGCCTGCGCGACGTGCTCCAAAAGGCCGGGCTGAAATCGAGCGCGGTCTACACCGCCCACTATGGCGAGGATGAGTCGCTCGACAACGCTGCTCCCTTCTCCCGGGGCCTGCCCATCGACAAAGCCATGCAGGAACATACGCTCATTGCCTACCGGATGAACGGCCAAGACCTGCCGGCCCTCAACGGGTATCCCGTCCGTCTCCTCGTACCGGGCTGGATTGGCAGCTGCTCCCAGAAGTGGCTCAACCGGGTCTGGGTCCGGGATACCGTGCACGACTCCCAGAAGATGAGCGGCTACTCCTACCGCGTTCCGGCCTACCCGATTGCACCGGGCAGCCAACCGCCGCAGGCAGACATGCGCATTGCGACGGCGTGGCGGATCAAGTCGATGATTACCCGGCCGGAGGCGGGCCAGGAATTCGCCGTCAATCGTCCGATTCAGGTTCGCGGCCACGCCTGGGCGGGGGAAGACAGCGTCTCAAAGGTGCTGGTATCGGCAGACTTTGGCATTCACTGGCAGGAAGCCGGCTTAGGGTCCGGACTCATAACCAA
>JAAXHF010000311.1 GCA_012271025.1 Deltaproteobacteria bacterium
GCGTTGACCCGGATGTTGTCGCGGGCCCACTCCAGGGCCAGGGTGCGCGTGAAATGGACCAGGGCGGCCTTGGTCGCCCCGTAGGCCGCCATATAGCGGGCCACAATCTGCGAGAACAGCGAGGAGACGTTGATGATTGTGCCTTTCTTACGCTTGGCCATTTCCGCGCCGACGTGTTTGGCACAGAACACCGGTCCCTTGAGGTTCAGGCTCATGTAGCTGTCCCACTCCTCCTCGGCCAGATCCCGAATCGGCGTCGTGCCGCCCATACCGGCGTTGTTGATCAAGATATCGATCCGGCCGTACTCGGCCATGACCTGTCCGACCATGCGCTTGATATCGGCCTCGCTGGTCACATCGGCCGCCACGCCAATCACCCGGCGGCCGCTGGCCTGGCGAATCTCGGCCGCCACCCTGTCCAGGTCGGCCTGGGTACGGCTGATCAGGGCCAGATCTGCGCCGACCTCGGCCAGTCCATAGGCCATCTGCTCGCCCAGGCCCTTGCTCCCGCCGGTGATCAGCGCCACCTTACCCGTCAGGTCAAAATAGGGAATGGTCATACGGATTTCCTCAGCACCCCAGCTGCCGGGCAATCACCATCCGCTGCACCTCGCTGGTGCCCTCGCCAATGGTCAGGATCTTCGAGTCGAGGTAGAAACGCGAGACCGGAAAGTCCCGCGTATAGCCGTAGCCGCCGTGAATCTGGACCGCTTCCTCGGCCGCCTTGACCGCGATCTCGGACGAGGCCAGCTTGGCCATGGCGGCCTCCTTGGCGTACGGGCGGCCCTGGTCGCGCAGCCCGGCGGCGCGGTAGACCATGAGCCGGGCCATATCGACCTGGGTGGCCATATCCGCCAGCTTGAACTGAATCGCCTGGTGCGAGGCCAGCGGCTTGCCAAAGGTCTTACGCTCCTGGGCGTACCGGAGCGACATGTTCAGACACGCCTCGGCCAGCGACAGGCCGAGCGTAGCGACCGAAATCCGGCCGCACTCCAGGGTCTTGAGAAAGGCCCGGAAGCCGGAGCCGTCCTCGCCCAGCAGATTCTCGCGCGGCACCCGCACATTCTCAAACACCTGCTCGCGGGTATCGACCGTATGCCAGCCGATCTTCTTGTACGGCTGGCCGACCGTATAGCCGGGCGTGTCTTTGGGAATGATGATGGCCCGGTAGGCCCGCTTGCCGTTTCCGCCCGCGCTGTCCGCAGTCAGCGCCACCAGCCCATAGCTCAGCGGGGTGCCGGCGTTGGAGATAAAACACTTGGTGCCGTTGACGACCCACGAGTCGCCCTCCAGACGCGAGGTGGTCTGGATGTTGGCCGCGTCCGAGCCGGCCTGCGGCTCGGTCAGACCAAACGCGCCCAGGCGTTCCCCGCGCGCCAGCGGGGTCAGCCATTTGTGCTTCTGCTCCTCGGTGCCGAAGTGCAGAAAAGGCAGCGAGCCGATCGTCAGATGGGCTTGCAGGGTGGTAGCAATCGACTGATCGACCTTGCCCAGCTCTTCGAGAGCCGCCACCATGGCCATGGTCCCGGCGCCCGTGCCCCCGTACTCCTCGGGGACGAGCAGGCCCATCAGCTGGAGGTCGGCCAGCTGGTGAAAGATCTCGGTCGGAAAATACTCGGCGTCAAACCACTCGTCCGCGTAAGGCGCAATCTCCTTGCGGGCGAAATCACGGCACAAGTCTTTGAGCATTTGCTGTTCGGCGGTCAGTTCAAAATCCATACCATCTCACCCCTGTTTGGCGGTCGTACCCACCCGGCATCTTTCCTCCGGGCCTGCCTAAAGTCAAGCAGAAGGCCCCGCCCGCCGACGCGGCGTTCTTGTATCTTACGGGTGGGGCTGATAGCTGACTGCTGGAACAAAGGAGGACAGCATGACACGTCCCATTCAGTTTGGTCTGTTTCAGCCCCAGGTCGGACTCCCCTTCCCGGCCATCAGCGAGCGCGCCCTGGCCTGCGAGGAGGCCGGCTTTCACTCCATCTGGGTGACCGATCACATGTGGGTCGGCGGTCTTCCCCAGGTTGATTTTTTGGAGGGCTGGACGCTCCTGTCGGCGCTGGCCGCCGCCACCAACAGGATTCGGATCGGCAGTCTGGTGATGTGCAACTCGTTTCGCAACCCCGCCTTCCTGGCCAAAATGGCCGCCTCGCTCGACAACATCAGCCAGGGTCGGCTCGAACTCGGGCTGGGCGCGGGCTGGATGAAGGCCGAGTACCTGGGCTACGGCTACGAATTTCCGTCCGGCGGCACGCGGGCCAATCAGCTCAGAGAGGGGGTCGAGATCATCAAAAAGATGTTCACCGAGGAAAAAGCCTCCTACCAGGGTGAGCACTATACGATCAGCAATGCTTACAACAACCCGAAACCGGTCCAGCAGCCCTATCCGCCCATCACCATCGGCGCGGCCGCCGAGCGCAAGATGCTGAAAACCGTGGCCCAGCACGCCGACCGCTGGAACTGCCCGGCGGCGGTCGCCCATCGCCTGGAAAAGAAGTGGGGCGTCATTACCGAACACTGCAACGCGGTCGGACGCGATCCCCAGGAGATCGAGATCTCCGAACAGGTGGTGGTGGTGCTGGGCAAGGATGAACCGGCCTTTGAAGCCAAATGGCCTATCGCCAAAAAGACCCTGGGACGCCTGGCCGACCTCGACAGGACGGCCCTGCGCGGCACGCCGGCTCAGGTCATCGAGGGCATCAAGGAGAAGAACGCCAAGGGCGTCAGCCTGTTCACGATGGTCTTCAGCGATACGGCCCAGGACGATTTTCTGGACAGCCTGGAGCTGTTTGCCAGCGAGGTGATGCCCGCGTTTCGGTAGTCAGTAGATAATGATCCTTCTGTGTCCGAATCCGAGGGGCGGGTCCGAGCGCGGTCTGACCTGGGCTTGGCTCTTGATGCCGCCAATCAGGTGCCAGCCGATACCGACCAGCTTGCCGTCGTTGAAGATGTAGGGCGTGAACTCGTCGTCGGTCGTGATGCCGTCCCGCTGGTGGTTGGTGCGCATATAGAAGATCTCTACGTGGACGCCATCCTTGAGGTAACGGTCGGGCTTTTTCCGCGCGTTGCGGGGCAGGGATTCCTGGGTTGGTTCAAGAATCGACAGGACGTGGTCTTTGGCGTCGCCGAGATTGATCTGGTGCTCGACCGCATCATACTGCGCGGTCACCCGATCAATGCTGGACGCCGTGCAGGCGCCCAGCAGCGCCGCAAGGCCAAACAGACACACCGCTTTCCTTATCGACGGGCTGCGTATTTTTGAGGCGGAGGGCATCCGGCTCTCTACTCCGATACCAGCGCCGAGCCCAGGCGGGCCAGCATCATGCGCATAGGTAAGAGTTCACGGCTCAGGGGATTGATCATCAAACCGACCGTCTCAAGTGTGACGGCACCCAGCAGGGGCGCGTCTTCGGCTGCGCCCAGCACGACCGGAGAGGTTGCGCTGTGGCCGGCTATGGTAAAACGGCATTCAGAAACCTGCCGAGAGATAACACTCCCATCGGCGAGGGTGAACTCTACCGTTCTTTGCGGCTTCAGTTTGAGCCTGCGCCAGACATCCTCAGGCAAGACCGTATAGACAGCCCCGGTATCAACGAGGAATCGGACGTCGCGCGCCTGTCCCCTTCCCGTTGGCCGCTTCACCTGAGCACGGATATACGTCAAGCCCATGTCGCCCTCCCCTTCACGTCATGTGCTGCATGATGGCTTTGGAAAATGACGCAATCGTCTGCTGGGGGTCGGTCACCGGCTGAATCGCCACCTGCTTGATCCCGGCCTTTTGCATCGCCCGGATCGACGCAATCACCTCGTCGCGGGTTCCGGTCAGGGTCGTCGCCCGGATCATCTTTTCGGTGATCAGCGGGATGTGCTCTTTTTTGAGGCCGCGCAGATAGTCACGGTAGAGCGTGAGGTGACGGGTCTCGATCGATCCCTCGGGCTCACGGTAGGCGTACTTGAAGGCCATCAGGTCATCCCGCAAATCGTCGGGCAGGACAGCAGGGTCCGGGCAGGAAAAGGCGTACAGATTGCTCGACGAGGCCACAAACGGGCCGACCGCCGTGCGGACGGCGGCGGTCTCCAGCTTTTCTCCGGGCCTGGTCAGGTGAAACGCAGTCATGCACACCGTATAGAGCCGCCTGGGGTTGCGTCCCGCCCGCTCGGCGCCGCGTTTGACATGGT
>JAAXHF010000198.1 GCA_012271025.1 Deltaproteobacteria bacterium
GTAGGGGCAGCCCCCCGTGGCTGCCCGAAACGCAAATGCCGTAGGGACAGCCCCCCGTGGCTGCCCGAACGATGAACGGAGAGCCCATGCCCCGACTCACCAAACTCAGCCGGTCCATCGCCGGCCGCACTGCCCTGGTGACTGGCGCGGCCAGCGGCATGGGCCGCGCCACCGCCCAGCTGTTTGCCGACGAAGGCGCCCAGGTCGCCGTGCTTGACCGAAACGGCGACGGGGTCGAAAGCGTGGTTCAGGAAATCAGCCAAGCCGGCGGCACGGCCAGGGGCTGGACCGTGGACCTGACGGACGAGGACCGCATCGCGCCGGTTGTGGCCGAGATTGCCGCCCATTTCGGCGGCCTCGACATCCTGGTCAACAACGCCGGCATTGACGCCGGGGTGCGTATCCACAGCAGCCGCTACGAAGAGGTCTGGGAGCGCTGTTTTCAGGTGAACCTGACCGCCCACCACCGGCTCATCCGGGCTGCCCTGCCCCACCTGGCAAAAAACGGGGCGGGCCGGATTGTGAATATCGCCTCGACCGAGGGCGTGGGCGGCAGCGCCTATGCCAGCCCGTATACGGCCGCCAAACACGGCGTCATCGGCCTGACCCGAGCCCTGGCGGTTGAGCTGGGCAATCAGGGCGTGACCGTCAACTGCATCTGTCCGGGCGCCATCCACACCGGCCTGACGGCGGCGATCTCTGACAAGGCCAAACAGATTTTTGCCCGGCGACGCGTCCCGCTCAAGCGCTACGGCGACCCCGAGGAGGTCGCCCAGATGACCCTCAGCCTCGTCCTGCCCGCAGCCTCGTACATCAACGGCGCGGCAGTGGTCGTGGACGGAGGATTCACCGTCCAGAACAACGGCGGAGCGCTCAGCGGCTGAGCCGTCAGTCCGTGTCCGCATCCCAGCCTGCATCCTCCTCCTGTTGCGTGCGTCGGGCGGCTACGCCAACCCCGAGCAGCACAACGAGTCCGCCCAGCAGATGGGCTGACGTGACGCTCTCACCCAGAAAGACATAGGCGATACCGATAGCCAGGACCGGCACCAGATTGATGAACACGCCGGCCCGACTCGGCCCCAGAATTGCAACCGCCTGGTAGTACCAGAAGTGGGCAAACGTCCCCAGCGTACTCTGGTAGGCCACGGCCAGCCAGGAATCCCAGCGTGTGTCGGCAAACCGCCAGTCCTCCCACTCGACCCACCAGCAGGCAAGAGCTAAGAACATCGCGCCCGCGATATAGGCATACGTCGTAGCCGCCAATGGAGACACCTCGTGCATGAGGTGGCGGCCGTAGGTCGTATAGATACCCCAGGCAAACAGTGTGGCAATGATAATCAGATCGCCGGGATTATAGGCGCTGGTCAGAATGACCTGCCACGAGCCACGCGAAACAATCAGCACCACACCGGCAATGGAAATCACAATGCCCAGCAGCATCCTGGCCGACAGCTTCTCTCTCAGAAACACGGCGGCCAGGAGCGCAATAGCCACAGGCGAGGCCGCGTTGAGCAGGGCCGCATTGGTGGCCGTGGTGAGACGCAAGCCCTGATAACTGCCGCCCACGGACAGCAGATAGCCGGTGAAGCCGAGAAACAGGAAACTGCCGACCAAGCGCGGCGTCCAGTTGACGGGCGTCTCTCTGGTCAGACCGTCCGCTGCGTTCTGGTGCCGCAGATACACAAACAGGAGGAGCGCGCCAATGCTCAGACGAATGGCCGCAAAGGTGAAGGGCGGGATACTGCGCAGGGCGACTTTTCCGGTGGGAAACAGACCGGCCCACACCAGGGCGGTCAGCATCATGAGCAGCAGGGCGTGGCGGTAGGGGGAGAGGGCCATGAGGGTTATGCAGCGTCACATCGAGCCGAACGGCGCGTCCGGGTTTTCGAGAAGGTATCAGAGACCACGGCTTTCTGCCACGCGTCCTTGCCAGCTTCGACCCGGGGTTGGTGTTACGCGACGTGCCGACCGGAGCGGAGCGTTGGCTTTCAAGACCAGACCCGCCTGATACAATCGGGCAGCACCTCAGGATGAGATCAGCACAGAAGGGAAACAGATGAAGAGGCGCTTTGTCATCATGCTCTGGGTGGTAGCCGGCATCGCCGGATTCGTCGCGGCCTATAATCCAGTCGTGACGACCATCCTCCAATCCGATCAACACGCGCTGCTGAGCGGCCGCACCATGCTCGTCACAATGGAGAACCGGGAGACCTTACAGCCGAAAACGTTTCCGGTGAACTACCTGCGCGAGGGGG
>JAAXHF010000199.1 GCA_012271025.1 Deltaproteobacteria bacterium
GAATAAGGCCGCGCAGCTGCGAGCGCAGGTCGAGCAGGCGTAACAGGGGCGCGCGCGCGCCTTCGGCGACGTCTTGGACATTGCAGAACTGCCGATCCTCGGGGTCGTTGAGCAGCTGGCAGTGGCTGCGCTTGAGCGCGTAGACCAGACCCGCCACCTCCTCGGCGTCATCTACGCTGTCCGGTCCCCCGATCACCCCCACGCCGCTGTCTGCCGGCAGCAGCGTGGCCAGGTATTCGGCCATGAACACGCCCTGGTTGAAGTTGGGATAGACCACCGAGGCATTGACCGGATAGTGGGGTCTGACAAAGGAGAAGACCGGGATGCCTGCCGCACGCGCCTTGGCAACCTCTTGGCCAAAGCCGGTCGGATACAGGGCGTAGATCACGATGCCGTCGACCCGCGCGTCTATGCCGGCCTCAATCGCTGCGGCATAGCGTTTGCGGTAGCCGGGCTGGCGGAAATCGGCGAACACGACCGATAGCCGGATATCCGCAGCGTGCAAGGTGTGTTGCAGCCCGTAGGCCAAGGCGTCAATCGCCGGGCTGGCGTCGAGCTGGATCGGATTCACATACAGAACTTGTTTCTGCATTGGCAGCCCCGTATATTTTCTCCCGCCCCTAGCACGCGGGGCACAGCGGCGCAAGTGTCAGGCTGTTCCCCTCAGAGCGGGTCGCTGCGGGTGAGACGGGGCAATCATTTTCACACCGAGATACCACGCGGAGGCTAGCCTCGGTGAACACGGAGGAAGACGGCATGGACAAGCAACGCGACGTATCCATCCCGGCCTCACACGGCGCGGCGTGTATCGTGCGGCGTGGGGAAACGATTCGGATCGTGGATGTCGAGGGACACCAGATTGGCGACTTCGTGTGCTTCAACCTCCACCATCGAGCCGAAAAGCTGTCTACCGGCGAGACGGTCAATTTCAACACCCTGGCCGGCAGCGGCTCCCTGCACTTTACGGTCGGCAGCAGGTTCTACTCAAACCTCCAAAACCCGATGTTTGAGATTGTCGAAGACCTGGCCCAGGGGGTCCACGACGCCCTGTTTGCGCCGTGCAGCAGCGCGCTGTACGCCGCGTGCGGCGCCGCTCCCGGTCACCGCAACTGTCGGGACAACCTGGTCGAGGCGCTCGGTCCGCACGGCCTCGGCTATCTGGACGTGCCGGATCCGATCAACCTGTTTCAGCATACCCGAACCCGGGCCGACGGCACGATTGACTGCCGGCCGGCGGCAACCCAGGCCGGCGAGTACGTGGCGCTGACCGCCCTGATGGACTGCCTGGTCGGGGTCTCTGCCTGCCCGTTTGACCTCGCCATTGAAGGCCAGATGCCAAACGGCGCGGCGTGTAGCCCCCTGCGTATTGAGTTTGTCGGCGGCTAATACGGAAACAGCTCCGGGCTGCCCGGTGCTTGCCGAACCGTGGGCCGGCGGGCTATTCTGCACCGAAACGAGAGCCGCGAGGAGAAGCCATGAGCAGTCACCGCCCGTTCGTCTTCAAAAAAGCCCAGCCGCTGAGCGATCACGATATCATTCCGGTCCTGGACCTGGGGCCGTTTCTGGCCGGCGAGCCCGGCGCCCTGGCTCGCCTGGGCCGGGAAGTCGGCCAGGCGCTGGAAGACATCGGCTTCTTTTTCATCAAGAACCACGGCGTGCCCCAGGAGTTGGTTGACCGCGTGTTCGCCGAGAATGCGCGCTTTCACGCTCTGCCGCTCGAACGCAAGCTGTCCGTCAAGGTCGACGCCAAAGGCATCGGTTATATGCCGCCGGGCTTTCAGCAGCCCAAGTACAGCCAGGACGAGCCTGACCGCAAGCCGGATATTGGCGAGGCGTTTTTCATCGGCCGCGAGGTCAGGGCCGGGCGCCGGGCCGGCCAGACGCCCGACCCGCTGTACCAGGGCGGCAATCAGTGGCCCGAGGATTTGCCCGGCTTTCGTGACATCCTGCTCGAGTATTTTGAGGCTATGGAAGCGCTCAGCCTGCGCCTGCTGCCGGTGTACGCCGCCGCCCTCAAGCTGCCCGAGCATTTCTTTGACGACGCCTTTCTGCACTCGCGTCCGATGGGAATTCTCCGGCTGTCCCACTATCCCGGGACCGCGTGTGAGGAGAACCAGTTCAACGCCTCGCCGCACATCGACGGCGACTTCATCACCTTTCTGGCCCAGTCCGAGATTCCCGGCCTGGAGCTGCGCACCTCAGAGAAAAAATGGATCCAGGCGCCGGTGCTGGACGGCACCTTTCTGGTCAATGCGGGCGAGATTCTGCGCCTGTGGAGTAACGGCCGCTTTCGGGCGACCTTCCACCGGGTGATCAACCAGTCGGGCCGCGACCGGTATGCGATTCCGTTCTTCTACAGTCCCAGCCCGGATACCCTGATTGAGTGCGTGGAGACCTGCTGCGACGCCAAACATCCGCCCCAGTATCGGCCGGTAACCGTGCGGGAGTACACCGAGTGGTTCTCACACAAGGTCTTCGTCCATCTCAAGGACAAGCCGGGCCGCTCGCCGTATTACGACGACGACCGACCCGACAGCGCAGCCTAGGGCGTGTTCTGCACTGCAACTCAGCAGAGTAGGTCGGATTACGCTCCGCTAATCCGACACTCCGCTGAAACGGGCCACCCAACTCGGCCGGGCTTACGCGGCTTCAGACGGGTCCCACAGGGTGCTCAGCTGGCGCATGACGCGCCGCTGGGTCGGCTCCCAGGCGTCGCGCCGGTGCAGGGTGCCCAGCGTATCGAACACAACCAGGTCGCCCAGCTGCCAGTCGTGGGCATACACCGAGGAGGCGCGCGTCGAGTGGGCGTGGAGTTCTTTGAGCAGGGCGTCGCTCTCATCTTGAGGCAGGCCAACGATGTGGCGGGTGATGCCGGGGTTGACATACAGAATCTCGCGGCCCGAATCCGGGTGGCGGAGAATCACCGGGTGTTCCGCCTCTGGAATACGCGGACGGGTGAGGCCGAGCTTGTCGTTGCGCGCCTTTTTGGCCCGGAAGCCCTCGCGCAGCTCGTTGCGGGACGAGTCTGTGGCTGGCTTATCCGTCGCGGGATAGAGATAGTCGATGCTGTGAAAGGCGCGTAGCGGCCGCAGCATGTCTACGGTCTTGCGCGGCAGGGTCTCCAGGGCGACATACTGACTGCAAAAACAGGTCTGGGGCGCCGAGGCGGGCAGCTCGGAAGCCTCCAGGAAACTTTCCTTGCCGACCGTCGAGACATACGAGTAGTCGGTGTGCCATTCCAGGGACGCCGACCCGCCCGTGCCCATGGGCACGCCGTCATCATCGAACAGGTTGTTGACCGGCAGGATTTCGGCATACTCCCCGATATCGCCGAACCACTCCGAGCCTTTGACCAGATCGCCGAAACTGCGGGCGAACCGAACCAGTTCGATATCGCTCGGCCGCTCGTGGCCCCGAAACACCAGCACCTGGTGTTGGCGCAGGCCGCGCAGAATGTCGCCATAATCCTGGGAGCTGAGGTCTGGCTTGGGGTTCCAGCCGTGGACGAGCGCGCCGAGCGGCGCAGCCAGAGGTCGGATATCGAGCGCCATTGTTCCTCCTTACGACTCCAATCGCTTTACGGCGGAGCACCTGTGTCATAGGCTATGGCGCGGCGCTTCGTCAAGCCTGGGGCCTGGGTCTGCGGCATCCGCAAGCGTTGTGCTCTGCGTCAGGCTTTGGTCTTATACGTCCAGAGATGACGACTGCCGGAGACGAAAGCGAGGAGAGCCATGAAATTCGGTGTCCTGTACGATTTGCGCAATCCGCCTCAGAGCGAGTGGTTCACGCCGTGGCCGGAATTCTACGCCGGTGCGTTCGAGCACATGCAGGAGATGGAACGGCTGGGCTTTGATGCGGTCAGCCTGGCCGAGCACCACGGTGACCCGGAAGGCTATAACCCCAGCATGCCGGTGACCCTGACCGCAGCAGCCCTGCGCACCCAGCGGGTGCGTATCGGCTCGAACATCATCCAGCTGCCGCTCTACAACCCGGTGCTGCTGGCCGAACAGCTCGCCGTGCTCGACATCCTGTCCAACGGACGCCTGGATGTCGGCATCGGCCAGGGCGGACAGACCTTTGGCATGGAGTGGGCGATGCTGGGGCTCGACACCCGACACCGGTTCGGTCGCTTTGAGGAGGGGCTGGAGATCGTGCGGCGCTGCTGGACCGAGGATCAGCCGTTTGCATTTCAGGGCGAGCACTGGCAGCTGGACGGCGTGTGGCTCAACCCCAAGCCGGTCCAGCGGCCGCACCCGCCGACTTTTGTGGTGGCCGTATTTTCGGCCAAAGCTATGGACCGGGTCGCTCGCCTGGGCTTCGATGTCGGCGGTCGGGGCGGCTTCTTCTTCGGGCTGACGGGCGGCGAGGGCTGGCGGCAGTGGCGACACGACTGGCGGGCGGCGTGCGAGCGGAACGGGCGCAGCCCCGACTATGCCAGAATCAACACCTTCGGCAGCTGCTTTGTGACGGACGACCCGGAGCGGGCCTGGGCCGAGCACCGCGAGGGGGCGTTGGCCAGCTTCCACTACGAGCGTCAGGGCGTCCATCCGTACAGTTCCCTGCTGATGGACAGGCTGCCGGACAAGCCGGAGGATTTGCCAAACTGGCAACGGCTGTTCATGACCCCCGATCAGGCGATTGCCGAGCTGCGTGAGGTCTTCGCCGGCGGCGCGCCGGACGAACTCCACCTGATGGCGAAACGCTCGGGCATGAGCTGGCAGCAGTCGGCCGAGTTTCTGCGGAACTTTGCCGAAAAGGTCATACCTGCGGTCCAGGATTTATAGCCGGGCGGGCGGCGGTTCTGTCTCGCGCCTGGCGACGCGGCAGAACCAGGGCTGCTGAATGCTCGATACCAACCCCGAACGGTCAGTCTTGCTGGTCTTGCACTGTGACTTCAACGAAAACAGTCCCGATCCATTCCGCCAGCTTGTAGGTCCTTGGACGCAGTTTCCTGAGCCCTGCGGTGCTGCGCTCGGGGTCATCGAGGATAGGCAGCGCCCAGCCGACATACTCCTCTCCTTGAATGAGCAGGCGGACTTCCGCGCCACCTTCCAGATGCTTCTCCCAGCCAAAATCACTGCCGATGTAGACCAGAGCCCCCTCGCGCAGGTAGTTCACCGGA
>JAAXHF010000329.1 GCA_012271025.1 Deltaproteobacteria bacterium
GCGCTATATTGCCGATTCCTACGCCCAGTACATGGCCGCCCGCACCTATGTCTACCACACTGCGGCGCGCATGAACCTCGACTCCCCGGGCCAGCGGATCGACTCCGACGGGGTCAAGCTCGTCGCTACCACCATGGCCAAGCAGGTGGCCGACAACGCCATGCAGGTCCTGGGCGGCTACGGTTATTTCAGCGAGTATGTGGTCGAACGCCTGTGGCGCGACGCCAAGCTGCTGGAGATTGGAGGTGGGACCTTGGAGGCGCACCAGAAAAATATCACCAAAGATCTGACCCGTCGGATGGACGCGATCCGTTAGGCGAAGGCAACGATGAGGACACTCCGCGTCAACAGGCTATCATCGTCGGCTTTGGGAGAGGGATGATGCGCAAACTCTGGGACCGGGTCATGATCGGCCTGATGGCGATAGTGATCTTCGTGTGCGGCCAAGAGCTGCTGGCCTCGCCGGCGCCGTTCAGCGAGGTCCGCTGTCTGGTGGCCAGCGGCTTGGCCTGTCTGGTCATTGTGTTCAAAGTACAGGCTCTGAAAAACGCTCCGGCAGACGAGTAGGCGCACCCCTGCCGCGCCGCGCGTCCAGACGATGCGTTCGATGTGGAAACAGACCGCAGGCTTCAGCCTGCTGGAACTCCTGCTGGTCGTGCTGATCATGGCCGTGGCCGCCGGCCTGGCAATGCCGATGGTCGGCCAGTGGCTGGGTCGGGGCGATCCCGAGCAGACCGCCTGGCGGCTGCGCTCGGCGCTCAGCCTGATGCGCGTGTATGCCGTCCAGCGCGCCCAGGCCCAGGTCTTTGTGGTGGATCCGAACAGCAATGCCTACCGCCACGACGGCAAGGTGGTCGAGGTGGCGTCCCGGGACGGTGTATTGTCGGCTGCTGGCCGGTGGCGCGGCGAAGACGACGAGGTGGCGTTTCATTTTTATCCGGACGGGACAAATTCCGGGGGAGAAATTCGGATTGAGCAGGCCCGGGACGAGCGAGGGGCCGGCTCCAGGCCGGTCTTTGTCGTCGCGCTCGACCCGCTTCTGGGGACGGTCAGCATCCGCCATGAACGTGAAGAGGACTGAGACCGGCATGGACAGGCCATACTGCAGGGCCAGGCTGCATCACACGGCCGGCTTCACCCTGCTCGAAATCATGATCGCCCTGATGATATTGGCGGTCGGTCTCGTCACCCTCCTGGAACTCTTCGCCGGCAGCGTGCGGCTGGGCAGCAAAGCCTCGTCCCGAACCCAGGCTGCGCTGTACGGACAAAATGTGATGGATCGGACCTTTGCCCTGGACGTCCTCGAAGACGGCGAGGACGGGGGGGAATTACCGGGCGGCTATAGCTGGCAGGTCCGGGTGCGGGAGATCTATCCCGACGACGATGACGACCGCCCGCCTGCCGATGAGGACGGTCCGACGGATTTCCTGCATCTCAAAGAAATTGAGGTGCGGATTGTGTGGCAGGAGTACCTCGAACCCAAGGTCTTTATCCTGCGCTCGCTGCGAACGGTTATCGAAGAGGACGAGGCCGGACTGGACGAAGGGCGTGAGTCGTGAGGCCACAGGGAATCGTGATGACCGTATTATGGGGAATGAAGTCGAGATTCCCTTTGTCAGCCGGCTTTACCCTGCTGGAATTGATGATCAGCCTGACCATTGTCAGCATGATCATCGTGGCGGTCTACGCTGCCTTCAACATCGGCACCGAATCCACTCGGCGGGGAACGGCGCGGGCGCTTGATAACCAGCATGCCCGAGCCGCGCTGTCGCTGCTGACTCGTCAACTCAAGTCGGCCTATCCGCTCACCCTGCAAGACGAGGGCGAAACCTTTGTGTATTTTTTCGGCGGCCCTGAGGAGTTGAGTTTTATCTCCGGCGACGGACGAGCCGAGGCCGGCGGACTGAGCAAAATCACCTATTTCCTCAGGGAAGAGGACGGGCGGGTCGGCCTGTGGGTGCGGACCGCTGCCCCCGTGCTGCCGGTCGACTTGATAGACGAGGTCGAGGGTGGGGTGGTGCAGGAAACGCAGTTGCTGCCCGAGGTGGACGAACTGAACTGGACCTATCTGGGGCGGGCTGAGACCGACGACGAGTGGGCCGACGACGAGTGGACCGATGAGTGGGACGGCCAGGAGTATCGGCGTCTGCCCAGGGCAATCCGCTGCGCCTGGCGTGCCCAGCTCGGCCAGCTGCCCCTGGAGTGGGAGCTGGAGGTTCCGATTCAGGTCCGTACCGCTCCCTCAGAGCTGTGGGCCAGTCCCCAGAGTGGAGACGGGGAGGGCCGCCGCAGGCGGACACGCCGATGAAAAGCGAGCGGGGCCTCGTCCTGGTGGTTGTGCTGTGGGCGCTGATGGCACTGATGGTGTTGGCCTTCGAGCTGTCACGCACCATGCGGGTCGAGGCGTTGACGGCGCTGACCCACGAGCAGGAAACCCGGGCCTATTATCTGGCTCAGGCCGGCTTTCATCGGGCTCTGCACGCCATTCTGCGGGCGGTTCAGCTGGGCCAGGACGCGCTCAATACTCCCGACGCGCTCGATCCGTCCGCTCCGCTTGAGCCGGTCGAGGTGTGGTTGCGGGGAGACGGACGCTGGATCAGGGAAACGTTTGGCGCGGGCGGCTACCGGGTCCGGGTCAACGATGAGGGCGGCAAGATCAATATCAATACCGTTGCCGAGGACGCCCTGCGGGCAGTGTTCACCCATCTCGACTTCGAGCCCGAGTGGGGTGAGGCGCTGACCGACGCGATTCTGGACTGGCGCGATCCAGATCCCCTGGAGCGCTTGAATGGGGTCGAAAGCGACTATTATCTCAGCCTGCCGCTGCCCTATCCGGCCAAGGACGGTCCGTTTGACACCCCGGACGAACTGCTGCTGGTACGCGGGATCAGCCGCCGGCTGTACGACCGCGTTCTGACGGATGTCTTCACCGTGTACGGTGGGCGACACGGCGCCGACGGGGCGGATAAGACCAACCTGATGACGGCCGGTCCGGTAGTTTTGCAGGCGATTTTAGGCATCGGGGCCGAGGAAGCCGCCGAGCTTGTCCAGCAGCGGTCCGAGATGTCCGGACCCGACGCCTCCAGCCTGCTCGTCGCCTATGGCCAGAGTCCGGGCAGTCTGAGCCCGCCGAGCGTGATGACCATCGAGAGTGTGGGCTTTGTGGATGAGAGCGAGGTGACGCGGCGGATAGCGGGGGTGGTCGAACGGACTGGGGCCGGCCGCTTTCGTCTCCTGCGTTGGCAGGATTGGAAAAGGGAATCGTGATTTCCTCAGTCATCTTCCAACTCGTCTTCCAGAACATCGGCCTGCTCCTCCAGGCCGACGATCAGGGCGCTCAGGGTTTCAAAGACCGTATCGAGGTCGTGGCGGAACTCGTCTGCGGCCTCGGTGTTGCCGGCGGTGACGCGTTCCTCACAGTCGCGGTTGACCTCGGCCACGGCAAACTTGGCCGCCTTGAGTAAACCGATCCAATGCCCCACCACCGCCAGTGCGTCTTCCATGTCGGTCTCCTTTGCGTTTGCTGTCCTGCCTGCTAAGCTGTCCAGCCTAGCACGTTGGAGCGCATTGGCGAAGATTGAGCAGAAGCTATCCAAAGGAGATCACGATTTCCTTTGGACAGGAGGGACGTATGCGAGAGGTCGCCGTGGTTGGTGCGGGCATGACCCGTTTTGGAAAATATATCGACCGGAGCATGAAGGACCTGGCTCGGGAGGCCGTTGACCACGCCCTGCGCACGGCCGGTATCGAACCCCAGGCGCTGCAAGCCGCTGCGGTCGGCAACGCGGTGGCCGGCCTGATTACCGGCCAGGAGTGCATTCGCGGCCAGGTCGTGTTGCGCGAGATGGGGATTGGCGGCATTCCGGTGATTAATACCGAAAACGCGTGCGCGAGTTCGTCCACCGCCTTCCATCTGGCCTGGCTGTACGTAGCCTCGGGCATGTATGACACGGTCCTGGCGCTGGGCATGGAGAAGCTCTTCCATGCCGAAAAACGCCGCACCTTCGAGGCCATCGGTAGCGCCATCGACCTGGAGCAGGCCGACGCGTTTGCCCGCGAAATGAGCGGCGAGCAGAGTGTCGGAGCGGGCCAGTCCCGCAGTGTGTTCATGGACTATTACGCCAATCTGGCCCGCCGCCACATGGCCGAGTATGGGACGACCAAAGAGCACTACGCCGGGATTGCGGCTAAAAATCACACCAACGGCAGCCTCAATCCGCACGCCCAGTACCAGACGCCGCGCACGGTCGAAGAGGTCCTGGCCGCCCCGCTGATTGCCGAGCCGCTGACCCGGATGATGTGTTCGCCGATCGGCGACGGGGCGGCGGCGGTCATCGTCACCACGGCCGCCAAAGCCCGACAGCTGACGTCCACACCGGTCTTCGTTCGCGCGTCGACGCTCGGCTCGAGCCAGGAGCACGACCCCCACGCGCCCGGCATTGTGGCCAAGGTGGCCGACAAAGCCTACGCCATGGCCGGCCTCGGGCCGGACGATCTCGACGTAGTTGAGGTGCACGACGCCACGGCGCCGGCCGAGCTGCTGGTGTACGAGGAGTTGGGGCTGTGCCAGCCGGGCCGGGGCGGTCAGCTGGTTGCCGATGGCGTCACGTCCCTGGGCGGACGCCTGCCGGTCAACCCCAGCGGCGGACTGCTGGCCAAGGGGCATCCGGTGGGCGCCACCGGAGTCGCTCAGATCGCCGAAATCTTCTGGCAGCTGCGCGGTCAGGCCGACCAGCGCCAGGTCCCCGGCGCGCGGGTGGGGCTGACCGAAAACGGCGGTGGAGTGCTGGGCGGAGAAAACGCGGCGGCCTCCATCCACATCTTTTCGGTCTGAGGGCCCGACTCACACGGAGACGCCGGTGCAGTCCAGCCTGCCGGTGGTGTTGCTTGGCCTGCTGCAAGGCTTGACCGAGTTCCTGCCGGTCAGCAGCTCGGGCCATCTGGTGGTGGCCCAGCACAGCATCCCCGGCTTCTCTCAACCCGGCGTGCTGCTCGACGCGGCCCTCCACCTGGGTACGCTGCTTGCGGTGTGTGTCTATTTTCGGCGCGACCTGTATCTTCTGGCCGTGTCGTGCGTGTCCTCCCAGCATCACCAGGCCGCGAGTGCGCGGCGTCTGCTGGGGCTGCTGGCAACCGGCTCGGTCCCGACTCTGCTCATCGGCCTCAGCTTTCGCCGGCACTTTGAGGCCCTGTTCAGCGACCCGCAGGCCGCCGGGCTGGCCCTGCTGGTCACCGGCGGCCTGTTGTTTGCCACCGACCGGGTGCGGCCGTCGGGTCGCAGCAGGGCCGAGATGCGGGTGCGCGATTCGGTATTGATCGGACTGGCCCAGGGGCTGGCGCTTATCCCGGGTCTGTCCCGATCAGGAAGCACGATTGCGACCGGGGTCTTCCTCGGCTTGGAGCGTGAGCTGCTGGTCCGCTATTCATTTTTGCTGTCCATCCCGGCCGTTGGCGGCGCTTTTGGCCTGCAACTCGTGTCGCACTGGGAAGACGTGGTCGGTGGGCTTGATGTGGCCTCATACGCGCTCGGGACCCTGGTCGCGGCCGGGGTCGGCTACGCCAGCATTCCGCTGCTGATCCGCCTGACCAAGGCCCGGAGTCTGTCGCCGTTTGCCTACTACTGCTGGGCGCTGGGCTGTGCGGCGCTGCTCTGGGCCGATCAGTAGGGCGCTACTGCGCGACCAGCCCGCCATCGACCGACATGGCGTGGCCGGTCACAAACGAGGCCGCGTCCGAGCACAGCCACACCACGGCCTCGGCGATTTCCTGGGGACTGCCCATACGCCCGACCGGTTCGCTGGCCGCCATGCGTTCGGCCCGCTGCGGCTTATGGCCGGTGATGCGTCCCATCATCGGGGTATCAATCGCGCCGGGGCACACCGCATTGACCCGCAGGCCGGCCTTGGCGTATTCCAGGGCGGCGGTTTTGGTCAGGCCCAGCACCCCGTGTTTGCTGGCGACATAGGCCGAGCCGCCCCGAAAGCCCAACAGGCCGGCCGCCGACGAGGTATTCACAATGGCGCCGCCACCGTGTTTCAGCATCGCGGGGATCTCGTACTTCATGCACAGCCACACCCCGGT
>JAAXHF010000090.1 GCA_012271025.1 Deltaproteobacteria bacterium
TGCGTCAACTTCGGCGTCGCCGCCGACTTCGGCGGCCGCTGCAACCTGCGCTTCGACGACACCAACCCGGCGCGGGAGGAGCAGGAGTTCGTCGACGCCCAGATGGAGGACATCCGCTGGCTCGGCTTCGACTGGGGGCAGGAGCTCTACGCCTCCGACTACTTCGAGCAGCTCTACGAGTGGGCCCGCGAGCTGATCCGCAAGGGCCTGGCCTACGTCGACGACCAGTCGGCCGAGGAGATCCGCCGGAGCCGCGGCACCCTCACCGAGCCGGGCCGGGACAGCCCCTTCCGGGACCGCGCCGTGGAGGAGAACCTCGACCTCTTCGCGCGCATGCGGGCCGGCGAGTTCGCCGACGGCGAGAAGGTGCTGCGCGCCCGCATCGACATGGCGTCGCCCAACCTCAACCTGAGGGACCCGGTGATGTACCGCATCCGCCACGTCCCCCACCAGCGCACCGGCGACGCCTGGTGCATCTACCCGATGTACGACTGGGCCCACGGGCAGAGCGACTCGATAGAGCGCGTCACCCACTCGCTGTGCGACCTCGACTACGAAAACCACCGCCCCCTGTACGACTGGTTCATCGAGTCGCTCGGGATCTTCCCGTCGCGGCAGATCGAGTTCGCCCGCGGCAACGTCACCTTCACCATCACCTCGAAGCGCCGGCTCTCCGAGCTGGTCGAGAACGGCCACGTCAGCGGCTGGGACGACCCGCGCATGCCGACCCTCAAGGGCCTGCGGCGCCGCGGCTATACGCCGGAATCGATCCGCAATTTTTGCGAGCGCATCGGTGTGGCCAAGCGCAACAGCGTAGTCGATGTGGCCATGCTCGAACACTATGTGCGGGACGACCTCAACAAACGCGCGCCCCGGGTCATGGCCGTGCTGCACCCGCTGCGGGTCGTGATTGACAACTATCCGTCCGACCGGGTCGAACAGCTCGAAGCCGTCAACAACCCCGAGGATCCCGGCGCCGGCACCCGTCAGCTGCCGTTTTCGCGGGTGGTGTACATCGAGCGGGACGATTTCCGGGAAGACCCGCCCCGCAAGTTTTTCCGTCTGGCGCCGGGGCGTGAGGTCCGGCTGCGCTACGCCTACATCATCAAGTGTGTCGCGGTGGTCAAAGACGACGCCGGCAACGTCGTCGAGCTGCGCTGCACATATGACCCGGAAACCCGCAGCGGCGGCTCGGCCGAAGCGCGCAAAGTCAAGGCGACCCTGCACTGGGTCTCGGCCACCCACGCCATCCCGGCCCAAGTGCGGCTGTACGACAGTCTGTTCACCCGGCCCGACCCGGACACGGTCGAGGACGGCCGTGGCTACACCGATTTTCTGAATCCCGACTCGCTGGAGGTGCTGAGCGCCTGCCAGCTCGAACCCGGCCTGGCCGAGGCCGAGGTCGGCAGCCGCTATCAGTTCGAGCGCCTGGGCTATTTCTGCGTCGATCCGGATTCGACTGAGGGTGCGCCGGTCTTCAATCGGACGGTCAGCCTGCGGGATACGTGGGCCAAAATCCAGAAGGCCCAAAAGGCGGGCCGGTCTTAGGCCAAGTGGGGGAGGGGACTCTGGAAAACAACATCCGGTGTCTGAGCGCCGCCTGTCGCCAGCTCGGCCTGGACTTTGACTACCTCGACCCCGACCACAACCTGGTCAGAATTGTGCTTGGCGGCCAGGCCCACTATTTTCAGCTCAACCGCACGCCGTTCAACGCCGAGTCGGTGGCCGGGCTGTGCAAAGACAAGTACCACACCTACTGCCTGCTCAAAGACGTCGTCCGTTGTCCCAGAACCCTGTCCTTTCTGAGCTATCGGGTCGATGCGCGCTACACCCGTTATCTGCGCTACCGCTCGGCCTCCGAGATCGTGGCTGCGGTTGAGGCCGAACTCGACTACCCGCTCATCATCAAGAGCAACCGGGGGTCGTTTGGCTCAAACGTTTTTCTGTGCCACGAGGCCAGCGACACCCGGACCGCCCTTGAAACGGTTTTTGACAAGCACTCTCACCTGTACGATTACGTTGCCCTGGCCCAGGAGTTCATCCCGACCGCTCAGGAATACCGGCTGGTATGCTACAGGCAGACGCCGGTCCTGGCCTACGCGCGCTGCGGCGGTCCGTCTACATTCAACGCCCGCTACTGGGAGGGCGCCTCGGCTCGGGCGGTCCTGATTGAGCAAGCCGCGTTGCTGGACGAACTGGCCACCTTTGTCCGGCCCGTCTACGGGGTACTGGACCTCGGCTTTGTCGGCTTCGATATAGTGCGGGCCGTGGACGAGCGGCTGTATCTCCTGGAACTCAACTCCGGGCCACGCTTTGACCGTGTCATCGCCACCAACGGTACGCGGCCGGTCATCGACATGTACAAGACCGTGCTGTCGGCCTGGGTGTCTGAAAAAGCGGCCGTTTAACTGAAAATTTCTCTGGAAGCGTCAGCGCGTGAACGGATTGAGTACGTTCACACCGAATTGGCGAAAGTCACGCCCATTTCGGGTCACGACGGTCAGCCTGTGTACCTTGGCCGTTGCCGCGATCATGGCGTCTTCGATCAGTGTGTCCGACTTTCGATGCTTGAGCCGCGCCCATTCCCTAAAAGCGGCCGCATCCATGGACAATACGCCGTAGGAGCCGAGGACTTTGCCGAGCCAGCTTTCTAACTCCTCGGCCTTTGCACCGTCCTGCTCGCGTGTCAGCTCGATACCGGCCTGGATCTCCCCGACCGTCACCGCCGATAGAAAGAGCTGGTCGGCAGGGATATCCGCAATCCAACTCAGGACTGCCTTGTGTGGGTTGGGGCGCCGCAGTTCGGAAACGACGTTGGTATCGAGAAGATACATCGGCCTACTCGAAGGCTGGAGTCGCCCGATGACGAGCCTTCGAACGTCGTGGCGTCAGCGCGTCCGTTCGCGCTTCTGGTGAGAGGAGGAGTTCCTTCAAATCGGGTCTCGTCATCTGTTGTAATCTCCGCCACTGCTCAATTGGTACGAGCACCGCCGCTTCCACACCCCGCTTGGTCACGATCTGCGGTCCCTCAGCGAGGCTCGTCTCTAACAGCTCGCTGAACCGCGCCTTCGCGTCTTGAACCTGCCATGTTCTGCTCATGGACTCTCCCGGAAACCGAATCGCCTTATGACTAGACGCAAGACTAGTCCGGTGCCTGCTCAGTGTCAATGCGATTCACAGACGCCAGCCGCTCGACCTTGATTCGGCCGGTACGTTGAGTCCCAGAGCCCGTCGCTTGGAGAGAACGAAATGGAATCCGGGCAGCCGGCTATCCCTTCGGATATACCTCTGTCTGACAAGAACACTCAGCGGTCCCGGTCGCTGGCAAACAGACTGCTGCAATGCCTTTTAGATCATATTAAAGACATGGCTTGGGAAGTCGGTTTCGATCCGGCCTTTGACCCGGAGTTCGATGTCCTGCCTGCCGCAGTGCAGGACGAACTGCTCGCCCAACGGTTCGACGCGCATCTCGGCCGGCTGAAGGACGAGAGGAGGTCAAGATGACGACGCTACAGGAGAGAATGGATACGCTGCCCGAAGCGCGGCGAAAAAAAGTGGAGGAACGAGCCCGAGCGCTGATTGCCGAAGAGATGTCGCTCCAAGACCTGCGCCGGGCGAGGCAACAGACGCAGGTGCGTGTAGCCAAGGAACTCGGGATCAATCAGGAAAACGTATCGCGCCTCGAAAAGCGCAGCGATCTGCTGATCTCCACGCTCCGGAGCTACGTCAAAGCGATGGGCGGCAAGCTCAGCTTAGTGGCGGAGTTCCCCGACCGTCCACCGGTTGTGCTGACCGGTATTGCGGAGTTGGACAAGGAAGATCCTTGATTTCCAGCTGGGGCAGGGTTTGCTGGCTTACGCCACACGCGTGTCAGGTTGTCGCTGGTGCGCGTCATTGAAGCCTTACGGCGCCGCTACCGCAAAGCTCTCATCGCGGAGGAAGAAACCCGCACACTTGTCCTGAACCACGGAGGAGACCCAGAGAATTGGGGACGGCTCGCCTGCATTATGGGATTTGGTGGCCATCCCCGGCTGACCCATGCTTTCGCTATGGGGATCGCGGCACGGGGATGGCCAATCGAGGAGTCTGAAGCCACTTTCAAGACGGTGCTGTCGGCCTGGATGTCCGAAAAAGCGGCAGTCTGACTGACAACGCTCCGCTGGGCCGATCTACGACGCTTCGTCGTTTGAGGCGCTGCTTTTCCTTCGATCCGCGATGTACATCGCGCTGATCATCACCACAATAATAATTCCTATGACAATAGCGAGTGGCGGTATGCCGAACATCTTTGTCTCCTTCTTCCGAATGCCGAACACTGCCGGTCGTTCTTCAATCGGCAAGCGTCGGAGTATAGGGCTCCTCCACACACTGGAGTGTTAAAAACCGGTCAACAATGGAAGATAGGAGCTTATTGGATGGGACAGGAAATAAGCGTGAACCGCCCACGGTTGGCCTCCCACTATCCTCCTGAACCGTGGCCGTGTCAATCGGCGTGGATAGCCGCAATCCAACTCAGGACCGCCGCAGTTCGGTAGCTCGGTGCCAATACGATTCACAATCGTCATCCGTCGGTTGAGCCGACTCCCTTGCGTAAGCTCGCAGCCTGGCCTAGTCTCCAGTCTTGTCTGATCGAGGAAGCCATGAACACTGAATACGCCTCCGAGCCGTCAAACCTCGGCCTTTGCTTTGACAACCGCTTTACGCGCGAGCTGCCGGCCGACCCGGAAACCGACAATTACCGCCGTCAGGTCGAGCACGCCTGTTACTCGCGCGTCCAGCCGACCCGCGTGGCCCGACCCCGGCTGCTGGCCTACGCCTGGGAAGTCGCCCAAGAACTCGGCCTGAGCCGCGCCGAGTGCGAATCGGACGCATTCGTCGGGGTCTTTTCCGGCAACCGGGTGTTGCCGGACATGGACCCCTACGCCATGTGTTACGGCGGCCACCAGTTCGGTAGCTGGGCCGGACAGCTCGGAGACGGGCGGGCGATAAACCTGGGGGAGATTGTCAACCAGGGGCGGCGCTGGGTCGTCCAGCTCAAAGGCGCCGGCCCCACGCCGTATTCCCGCCAGGCCGACGGTCTGGCCGTCCTGCGCTCCTCGCTGCGCGAGTTCCTGTGCAGCGAGGCCATGCACCATCTGGGCGTCCCCACTACCCGTGCCCTGAGCCTGATCGCAACCGGCGAGCAGGTCGTCCGCGACATGTTCTATGACGGCAACCCCAAGCCCGAGCCAGGTGCGGTGGTGTGCCGCGTTGCGCCCTCATTTACCCGCTTCGGAAATTTTCAGCTGTTTGCCGCACGCGGAGAGACCGAGGTCTTGCAGCAGCTCCTGGACTACACCATCCGGACCGATTTTCCCCACCTCGGCCAGCCGTCGGCGGCAGTCTACCTGGCCTGGTTTCAGGAGGTGTGTGGCACGACCGCCCGGCTGATCGTGGACTGGCTGCGGGTCGGCTTTGTCCACGGGGTGATGAACACCGACAACATGTCGATCCTGGGTCTGACCATCGACTACGGGCCCTACGGCTGGCTGGAGGATTACGATCCCAAATGGACACCCAACACCACCGACGCGGTCGGTCGGCGCTACTGCTTCGGCAATCAGCCCCAGATCGCCCAGTGGAACCTGGCCCAGCTGGCCAACGCTGTGCTGCCCCTGATCGGCCACACCAAAGCCCTGGAAGAAACCCTCAGCGGCTTTGTCACCGACTTCGAGAACGGCTGGCGAAGCATGATGGCCGGCAAGCTGGGGCTGCGGTCCTTTGAGCCGCAAAGCGACGACGAGCTGGTGGCCGAACTGCTGGCCATCCTGAGCCTGGTGGAAACCGATATGACGATTTTCTACCGACGGCTGGCCCAGCTTGAATTCGACGGTCACGCCTTCGACCGGGAACAGGCCGACGCCGGAGCCCTGCCCGAGCCGCTGCTGGACGCCTACTACGCACCCGAACAGCTGAGCCGCGCTCACCGCACGCGGGTCGGCAGCTGGCTGCGCCGCTATGCAGCCCGTGTCCGTGCCGACGGGACCTCAGACGAAACGCGCCGGAAACGCATGAACGCCGTCAATCCCAAATATGTACTGCGCAACTATCTGGCTCAGCTGGCCATAGATAAAGCCGAGCAGGGCGACGCTGCGCTGCTGCACGAACTGCTCGACCTGCTGCGCCACCCCTACGATGATCAGCCCGACAAAGACGCCTACGCCAGAAAGCGGCCCGACTGGGCGCGTCAGCGGGCGGGCTGTTCGATGCTGTCGTGCAGCTCCTGAGCCTGCGGTTCATACGCCGACCCGCCCATGACACCGGTCGAGTCTCACCCCGACATCAGCCTGGTTCTCGGCGGCGCACGCTCGGGTAAGAGCACCTTTGCCGAAAGCCTGGCGAGCCGCTATAGCCGGCGGGTCTACATCGCCACCGCCGAACGCGTCGACGATGAGATGGTCCGCCGCATCGAAGCCCACCGCCGCCAGCGCGGGCCGGGCTGGCGCACGCTGGAGGTGCCCCTCGATCTCGCGGACGCCATTCGGCAGGAAAGTGCGCCCCAGGTGTGCCTGCTGGTCGATTGCCTGACGGTGTGGCTGGGCAACCTCATGCATCACGGGCGGGCGATAGACGCAGCCCAGGCCACGCTGCTCGACGTGCTGGCCGGGGCGTCCGGGCCGGTGGTCCTGGTCGCCAACGAAGTCGGCCTTGGCATCGTGCCGGACAACGCCGCAGCGCGGGACTTTCGTGACCACGCCGGCCGGCTCAACCAGGCGGTCGCCCGGCTGGCGACGCGCGTCTACTTTGTGGCTGCGGGGCTGCCCGCCATCCTCAAGGGGACTGAGTAACTATCTGGTGCAGGAGCGGCGGCGGCTTGCAGGAGATACGGCGAGCACCCCCGACAGTCGGGCCGTTGGCCTTGACTCCGAACCGACGCTGCGTGTATATGGGCATCGCTCATGTCCAGCGCCGACACACATAAGGAAAAGATGCAGGCTCTCCAGGCCGAGCATCGCAAGAAGGTGAGGGCCGCCCGTCACCCGAAGCGCGGTCTGGTGCTGGTCTACACCGGCGACGGCAAAGGGAAATCGAGTTCGGCCTTTGGCGTGATTGCCCGGGCGCTGGGCTGGGGCCAGCGGGTCGGCGTCGTGCAGTTCATCAAAGGCAAGTGGATGACCGGCGAGCGAAAGTTCTTCGCCGGATTTCCCGACCGACTCGTCTGGCACTGCATGGGCGAGGGATTCACCTGGAACACCCAGGACCGCGCCCGTGACACGGCCGCCGCAGCCGCCGCCTTCGCCACGGCACGGGAATTGATGGAGAGCGGCGACCGCGACCTGGTCGTGCTGGACGAGATCAACATTGCGCTCCGCTACGACTACCTGTCCGTCGAGACCGTGCTTGCGGGCCTCAGGGCGCGCTCGACCCGGACGAGCGTGATTCTGACCGGACGCGACGCCAAACAGGAGCTGATGGACTATGCCGACCTCGTCAGCGAGATGCGCGAGGTCAAGCATCCCTTCAAAGCCGGGATTAAAGCCCAGCATGGGATTGATTTCTGAGGCGCTGCCCCGGCTGACCGTTCTCGCCGTTGTGGTCTGCCTGATCGCGTGCAGCCCTGCCGAGCCGCCACCCCGCCTGGACCCGCCGACACGTATCGTCAGTCTCGACTACTGCGCCGATCAGTATGTGCTCAAGCTGGCGCCACGCGAGCACATCCTGGCCGTCTCGCCCGACGCGGAGAGAACCTTCTCGTATATGCGGGGTCAGGCACAGGGGCTGCGGCAGGTTCGTCCGCGAGCCGAAGCAGTGCTCGTCCTCCAACCCGATCTGGTTGTCCGTTCCTACGGTGGGGGACCGCAGGTCACCACGTTTGTCGAACGCATGGGCACGCCGGTGCTGCAAATCGACTTTGCCGACGATCTCGACGGCATTCGGGATACGATCACGGCCGTTGCTGAGGGGCTGGAGCAGCCGGCACGCGGTGCGGAGGTGGTCGCCGAGATGGACGCTCGACTCGCAGCCCTGCGCGCCCTGCCGGACGCGCCGGAGGCCCTGTACATGACGCCGGCCGGCGTGACGAGCGGCCCCGGCACCCTGGTCCACGAGATGCTGCGCGCGGCGGGCCTGGCCAACTTCCAGCACGAGCCCGGCTGGCGCTCCCTGCCGCTCGAACGCCTGGCCTATGAACACCCCGACCTGGTGGCTGCGGTCTTGTGGGGAGCGACCAATCACGACAACGCCTGGAGCGCGGCCCGCCACCCCATCGCCCGCCGCCAACTTCGTGAGCGTCCAACCGTCCGGCTTGAGGGCGCCTGGGTCGCCTGCGGCGGCTGGTTCCTGCTGGACGCGATTGAGGCGCTGGCCACGACCGGACGCGGAGAGCCGGCGCGGTGAGCTTCAGCTGGCTCAATCTGACCCTGGCCGTGGCTGCCGTTGCGGCATTGGTGGCCGCCTGTTTTCTCGGTACGACGCCCATGAGCGTGCCCCGCGTCCTGGCCGCCTTCGTGGGCCAGGCTCCGGCCGGCGACAGCCTCGTGGTGTGGCACATCCGTCTGCCGCGGGCGGCTGCGGCGTTTGTGGTCGGCGCCGCCCTGGGGGCGAGTGGGGCGGCCCTGCAGGGGCTGCTGCGCAACCCGCTGGCGGAGCCGGGCGTCCTGGGCGTATCGGCCTCAGCGTCTCTGGCGGCGACCTTTGTCCTGTACTACGGCCTGGCCGACACCTGGGCTTACAGTGTGCCGGTGGCGGCCATCACGGGCGCGTCCGCAGCCTCGGCCCTCATCGCCCTGGTCGCACTGCGCACGTCCTCGGTGGTGACCCTCATCCTGGTCGGCGTCGGCCTGTCGAGCTTTGCCGGGGCGACCATGGCGCTGCTGATGAATCTTGCCCCCAAC
>JAAXHF010000620.1 GCA_012271025.1 Deltaproteobacteria bacterium
GAGCAGGGTGCGGTCGTGGCTCACCAACAAACCGACACCCTGAAAAGACCGGAGCGCGGTGATGAGCAAGTCCCGGGCCGCTGCATCAAGGTGGTTGGTCGGTTCGTCAATGGCTAAAATCTGCGGGCGCCGCCACACGGTCACACCGATTTGGGCGCGTTTGCGTTCACCGTGACTCAAGGTGTGCCAGCGACCTCGCCAGGTTTCTGCCACCGCTAATTGTCCCTTGAGCCGCTGGGCGGAGCCGTCCGGTGCGTCGAGCAGGGCGTCAAAAAAAGGCGGCGGTTCGTCCGTTCGTTGGGGACAGTAGACCGCCTCGGCGAGAGACTGAACCTGCCCGTGTTGTGGCTCCAGCTTGCCGACCGCCAGCTGTAGCAGCGTTGTTTTGCCGCACCCGTTTGCGCCGATAATGCCGGTCCAGCCCGGTGGGAAATGGAGGCTGACATCGGTCAGTAAGGGGACGCTCGCCGTGTCGTACATGAAAGACACGTTTTGAAAAAGAACGCTTGCTTGGCTCATAGCCTTACCTCTCCACGCCTGTCTGCAAAAAGAATGAGGCCAGCACCCTTTTTGGATTGCGGCCGTGTTCGCAGGTCAGGAAAAAAGCCGTCTGGAGGGCTTTCGCTATGAACAGGCTCACGGAAAGACCACCCCTGGGACACGACAAAGAGGCTGGCGTACAGGTGTCCTGGGGATGGGGAACGGACGAAGGCTGGGAGGAGTTGTGCTGACAGAGGCTGGGGCGCGCACCATTGCTCGGCGCGGCCTGATGAAGAAGTGCGTCTCTCAGCAGACTGTTCCGCGTACCAGGACTAGATAGCTATGATTCCGCCCATTCCGTCGTCCTTGTGGGGTGAGGTGAAGACTTTCTCAGATTAGAGAGGCGTTGAGAGATGTCAAGTCCGCGCCATGAAAAGGCTAGGCGGTGGTTGGACTCTGATCGTCCCGGAAGCGGTCCAGGGCGGCGAAGAGTGCCTGTCGGAATTCTTTGGGTTTGAAGAAGCTCAGCCCGCGACTCACGCCCTGGTTCAGCACATTGGCGAACTGAGTAATGGTATGGAAACGCTGGTAGGCCTCGGTCGTGCGGAACAGCGGCACGATTGTTTTATTGGTCAGCAGGGGGTCGGCGTCGGCTGGAAAGGCGCCGTTTTGCACCGCCCGCTCGTAATCTGTGGTGCCCGGAATGGGCGAGAAAGATGCCAGCCGGGTTTGGACGCCCAGGCTGTTGGCGTACAGAATCGTCTCAATGACCTCGTCCAGGGGCTGTCCGGGCAGACCCATGATGATGTAGGTCTCGAGCTGGTGCGGAGCATAACCGGCCTTGACCAGGTGCTGGACGGCCCGCGTCATTTCACCCGGCGTGATCTTGTTGTAGATATCCCGGCGGCGTTCGGCCGCGACCGATTCCAGGCTCAGCCGGACGGTCGTGAAGTTGGTCCGGTGCATCAGCTCGGCCAGCTCTTCGTCGATATAGCGGGCGTGCAGGCCGTTGGGGGTATGAAAACGGAGCGAACGGCGGCTGTGCGCAATCTCGCCCAGCAGAGGTTTGATGCGCAGCCTGGGCTGCATGAGTAGGGCGTCGTCATAAAACGCCACGTCACGCACCCCAAAACGCTGGGTCTGGTCGAAGATTTCGTCCACCACCGACCGCGGTTGGCGCTGCCTGAAGTCCGCATCGACCTTGTACGTTGCACAAAAAGTGCAGCGCATGGGACAGCCGCGCGAACTCATGACGACCAGATAATCGTTCTTGCGCAGCAGATCAAAGGCGGGCGGCGGAAAGGCGTCGAGCTGGGCCGGCACGTCTTCCGCCAGGGCCGGCGCGCCCAGGACATCGGCCAGCAGCTCGGCCAGCTTGTACTCGCCCGGACCGGTCAGCACATAGTCGGCCCGAATGGTCCGCTCGGCGTGTTCGGGCATCAGCGTGGCATAAATTCCGCCCAAAATAATGGGCACGCCCGGAAACACCTCGCGGCACAGTTCGACCACCCGTTGCGGACCCATATACCAGTAGGTCATAACCGAGGTGACGAGAATGGCGTCCGGCCGCGGGCGAGCGCTCAGCTCGCGACGAAAAATGTCTTCGGGCAGACCGTAGCGGGAAAACCGGCGGGGGACGAAGCTCAGGCAGGCCGGGGTTGGCACGGTTTCCCGATGAAAATGGCCGGTGCCGTACCTACGCAGCTTGGGGCTTGTGCGCCGCTGACGGCGTAGCAGTTCGGGCTGCCACTTGTCCAGACAGTCGATGACCTCGACCCGCACGCCGCGCTGACGCAGGAAGGCTGCGATATACAACAGGCCCAGGGGCTTGGTCCACAGGTCGTAGGCCGTGAAATCGTAGATCCAGGGATTGATGCACAGAACGGAGGGTGTCCGCATGGTGGCCCGATTCTGCGCTATTTGGCAGCGCCGGGCAAGCGGCGGCTAGGCCGGGTCTTGGACGGGATAGGGCTGCAACACCTGTTCGAGCGAAGAAGTGTGGTCAAAGAAAGACAGGGTGCGCAGCAAGACCCGATCAACAACCGCGTCGGGACACGAGGCGCCGCAGGTCAGGGCGATATCGAGCGGACGCTTGGCCGGGAGCCAGCCGCTCGTGTGGGTGATCCGGTGGGTGTCCAGCAGAAAGTGCCGGGCCGTGTGTGCGGACACGATGTCGTCGGCGTTCTGGATGAAATAGGTCGGCATGGCAGCCTGGCACAACTCAACAATGTGGGAGGTGTTGGAGGAGTTATAGCCGCCGACGACCAGGCCGAGGTCGGCGCCGCGCTCAATCAGCGCATAGGTCGCGTTCTGGTTCTCGTTGGTCGCATAACACAGGGTGTCCGAGGTGTCGGCAAAGGTCTCGGCCAGGCGCTCCTGGCCGTAGCGGTCGGCCAGGGCCTGGCTCAAGACCCGGGCAATCTGCCGGGTTTCCGAAGCCAGCATGGTGGTCTGATTCACCACCCCGATCCGGCCCAGATGGCGGTCCGGGTCAAAGCCCGAGGAACATTTATGCCCGAAGTGGTCGAGGAAGACGGTCCGGGTCGCCGGTCCGAACTTACCCCGGATAATATCCCCCAGCAGCCGGGCTTCGGTCAGGTCGAGGACCACCACGGTCGGCGCATTCTGCACGCTGTGGGAAAAGGTCGCCCGGGTCTCCTCGTGGGTGGCTTTGCCGTGCACGACCACCGTGTAGTGTTTGGTGCCGAGCTGGGCGCTGCGCTTCCACACCCGTTCGACGAACGGACAGGTGGTGTTGTAGGTGTAGGGGTCGAGCCCCCGGGCGGCCAGGCTGGCCTGGATTTCGAGCGTGGTGCCAAAAGCTGGAACGACCACGATATCGTCCGGGGTCAGCTCGTCCCAGGCAATCAGCTGGCGGCCGGAAGAGGAGAACAGGAAACGCACCCCACGGTCCTGCAAGTCCTGGTTCACGTCCGGGTTGTGGATCATTTCGCTCAGAAAAAAGATGCGCCGCTCGGGATGGGCGGCCAGCGTCTGGTAGGCGATTTCCACCGCGTTCTCAACGCCGAAGCAGAACCCGAAGTGACGGGCCAGAATAAAACGCACCGGACCGAAGTCGAGCAGACTGGGGCTCAGGTCTTGCTTGCGGGGGTCCTGCTGCTGGCGCGCCTGTTTGACCCGCGAGATGATCGGGCTGGTATAAAAATCCGGGATGTCAAACTGGCGGGCCATGGCGCTGGACGCTCGTTGTGTCGGCTGGCGACCGCACGGTGCTAGCAGATTCGGGTCCGGCCCGCAACGGGTCGGGTGGCGGGAGCTAGCCGTGCCTGGCGATCACCTCATCGGCAAACCGCTCCAGGGCCGCGTCGGTGCTGTCGTGGCGCAGTGCCCGGACGTTGATCAACAGACGGTCCACTCCCAGCTCCTGGTAGGCCGACAGGCTGTCGGCGCCCTGGCGGTAGTAGTCCCAGTAGGCGGTGATTTCGAGCTCGGCCCGATTGCGACCCTGACGGCGACACTCGTCGTCCAGCGCCCGCATATGTGCCCGGTACTCGTCCAGATCCTTGCCGATCACATACCAGCCGTCGCCGTGGCGCACGGTGCGTCTGATAGCGGGCGCGCTCACCCCGCCGATGACCAGCGGCACACCGCCGGCCTGAGCCGGAGCGGGTCGCATCTGAAAGCCCTGCCAGCGTACGAATTCACCCTGAAAATCGACCTCCTGGCCGCTCCAGACGGCCTTGAGGGCGGCCAGATACTCGTCCGAGCGTTTGCCGCGCTGCGCAAACGGGACGCCAATGGCGGCAAACTCCTCTTGCAGCCAGCCGATGCCCAGGCCGAGCATCAGACGCCCCTGGGACAGGTGATCGATCGACGCGGCCCATTTGGCCAGATACAGGGGATTGGTCTGGGGCAAAATATTGACCCCGGTGCCGAGCCGCAGACGGCTGGTCGCTGCGGCGATAAAGGTCAGGGCGACCAGCGGGTCAATGATTGAGGCATCGGGCCGAAACGGCACTTTGCCGCTGGGGTTGTAGGGATACACCGAGTCGTAGTGTTTAGGGATGATGACGTGCTCGGCCGTCCAGACCGACTCATAGCCGAGACGCTCGGCCTTGTGTACGAACGGAATCACAACCTGCGGGTCAGTGAACTCGCCCAGATTGATCGGGACGATACCGAATTTCATGGCCGCTTCCTTTCTCCTCGGGCGTGCGTGGCCGGTGTACGAGGGCGTCGAAGGCGTGGCGATTGCCGGCAAAAACGTTCAGGTCAACCCGGCCGCTGATGCCGGCCACCCTGCCCCTAGCACTGTACTGCCAAAAGGTCCAGCGGTTACGGAAGACGCCGCGCGGTGCCATCAGCACCTCCCTGACCCACAACCGCTCGAGCGGCAGCCCCTGGAGATAGGCAGCGTAAAAATCGTACGTGGTATAGATCACGGGTCGCGTCTGATACGCCTGTTCGAGACGATCCAGAAACACCTCCAGTTCGCGCTGAAACCGGGCCGGTGTGGGACGGACCTTTGAGTTGCCGCTGAACTCAAGATCGACCGCCGGGGGCAGGGCTGCGGCCTCGTGAGGAACGGTGGCCACAAAGTGGGCGGCCTGTTTGGCGCCGGGCGTGCGCAGGGTAAAAAAATGGTAGGCGCCCCGTCTGAGGCCCAGCCGGTTCGTTTCGGCCCAGTTGCGAACAAACTGGCGGTCAACCCAGTCGCCCCCCTCGGTGGCCTTCATATACACGAAGTCAACCCCGGTTGCGACGACCGTCGGCCAGTCGATGCGGCCCTGGTGATGGGAGACATCGAGCCCGCGGATGGGATAGGCGGCCCGGCTCGGCGTATTCGGGATCCACACCCCGGTCAGATAGAGCCACGCGGCGGCGCTCAGCAGCGTGCCGGCCAGGGCCAGACCGCCGATACCCAGCAGCAGCACGCGCAGCGCAGGTCGGGCCAGGCCCGGTCCGGTCGGGCTGTTGCGCTCAGCCACTACGCGACGCCACTTGCCCATGACACCTGACGCTGGCCGACCGGGGACCGGCTGTGGTAAAGAGCACAAACACAAAGGAGGACAAGACCATGGCGATTCTGATTACGGGCGGAACCGGATTTCTGGGCCGCCATCTAACCCGTCATCTGCTGCAGCACGGCGAGCGGGTGGTGATTTTCGACGCGGTGCCCAACCGGCGGGCGGTGGCCGAGGTGGCCGATCAGATCAAGATCATCCAGGGCGACGTGATGGAACCGACGTCCCTCATGGACGCCATCCGCTCCAACGATGTCGAGGGCATTGTTCATCTGGCCTATTATCTGGGAACCGGAGGAATGCGCAACCCGCTGCCGTCGATCAACGTCAATTGCATCGGCACGACCAACGTCTTTGAGGCGGCTCGTTTGAGCGGTCTCAAGCGGGTGGTGTACATGAGTTCGGTGGCCGTGTATCCGATGCGCACGACGCTGAGCGGCCCGGCTCTGGACGAAGACGCCCCGCCAAATCCCGACGCCGATAATCCGGGCGGCCTGTACGGGGCGTGCAAGCTGTTCAACGAGCACACAGCCGAGTATTACGCCAGCGCCTACGGTCTGGAGCCGGTCGGCATTCGGCCGACCTCGGTGTTTGGTGAGGGGCGCGGCCAGCGCCGTGGCGCGGCCGGAGATCACTTCATGGTCCTGCCCGAACTCGCCCTGCTCGGCCAGCCGGTCGTCATGCCGCCCGACGAGCAGATTGCGGATTGGCTGTATGTGGCGGACGCCGCCGAGGTCTTCCGGCTGGCCTATCATGTCCAGAACCCTCCCCACCGTGTCTTCAATATGAGCGGGCCGAGCCGCAAAACGGGCGAGATCACCGCCTACCTGCGCCAGATCCTGCCCGGCGCCGATATTGCGGTCAGCGACAAACCGTTTGTGATGACTTCGCTGTTCAACACTGATCGGCTGCGCGACGAGCTGGGCTTCACGCCCCGCTATACGGTCGAGGAGGGGATTGTGGCCTATCTGAATGACGTCCGCCGGCGCGAGGGCCTACCCCTGGAGCCGCGCTAGGCCGCGCGAGGGCAACGGTATGGACTTCGGGGTCAGTTTTCAAACCCATATTCAGCGCAGCTGGAAGCACGCGATGCTGGCCGAGCAGATGGGCTTTTCACACGCCTGGTTTATCGACAGCCAGATGCTGGCATCCGACGTGTACGCCTGCCTGGCCCTGGCGGCCGAGCATACCACGACGATTCGCCTGGGCACGGCGGTGGCCATTGCCGGGACACGGATCGCGCCGGTCATCGCCCACTCGATCGCCAGTATCAACCAGCTGGCGCCCGGCCGCCTCATTCTGGGGCTGGGCACCGGCCACACCGCCTGGCGGGCGATGGGCATGCCGCCGGCGCGGCTCGACGACTTCCGCCATACGATCGAGGTGTGTCGGGGCCTGCTGGCCGGGCGCAGCGTTGACTATCGCGAGCGCGGCCGCACCCGCACGGTGCGCTTTTTTGACCTGGAGCACGGCTATGTCAACGTCCGCGACCCGATTCCCATCTATGTGGCGGCCGCCGCGCCCCAGGCGCTGGCCGTGGCCGGCGAGCTGGGCGACGGGATCATCACCATCAGTGTCTTATCCGCGGACACGCTGCGTACTACCCTGGCCGGCGCGACTCAGGGGCGGCGAGCGGTCGCCGCCGGGGCGACCTGGCCGGTCGTGACCGTCGGTGTGTCGTGCGTCCTGCGGCCCGGTGAAGCGCTGGACAGTCCGCGGGTCATCGCCCGGGTCGGGCCGCGCATCGCGGTCGGTCTGCACTTCGGTTACGAGGCGGTCAAACACGGCAAGCCGGCCCCGGCCTCTCTGCAGGCTTTTCTGACCCCGGCCTACCGGGCCTATCTGGACGAGCGCTGGCAGGAGATTCACGCCACCCACTCGCGCTTTCTGCATCCCGGCGAAGAGCGGTTCATCACCCCCGAGGTGGTCAGCGCGATGAGCCTGACCGGAACGCGGGAGGAGATCATTGCCCGCATCAGGCAGCTCGAGGCGGCCGGGCTGAGCCAGCTGGTCATCTCGCCCCCCTGGGGTTATGTCGAGGAGAGTATTGTCGAGTTCGCCCGGGAGATTATCGCCCATTATTAGGCGCGCTGTGAAGGTGAACGACGATCTCTTCCTGATGAGGAGGTTGTCAGCGTTCACCTTCTTGCCCTGGTGGACCGTACGACCTAAGCTCGGAGCGACTGCGTTGAAAACATGAAGGAGAGCGGAGTATGGCAGACCACAACTATAGCCGACCGGAGATGCTGGTCGAGACCGACTGGCTGGCCGAGCATCTCCAAGACGTATGCGTCGTCGATTGCGATAACCGTGAGGCCTACCGCCGGGCACATATTCCCGGTGCGGTAACGTTTCGCGGTCACCACTACCTCAAGGAAAAAGAGGGCGCGCCGCATATCATGGGGCCCGAGCAGTTTGCCGAGACCATGGGCGGGCTGGGGATCGGGGACGACACCCTGGTTATCGCCTATGACGGGTTCAGCGGGCTGTACGCCACCCGTCTGTGGTGGGCGCTCAACTATTATGGCCACACCCGAGCTGCGGTGCTGAACGGTGGCTGGGACGCCTGGCTGGCCGAGGGCCGGCCGCTGACCAACGCGCCGGCCAGACGGGCTGCGGCCCGCTTCAGCCCCCAGGTGAATGAGGAGCTGATCGCCCGCTGGGAGTATGTCCGGGACTCGATCGATCAGACCGACCGGGTGCTGCTCGACGTGCGCTCCGACGGCGAGTGGAGCGGGCAGAACGCGCGGGGCACGAAGCGAGGGGGACGTATCCCCGGCGCCGTGCACCTGGAGTGGCTCAACTATATTGACGATCAGACCAAGAAGTTCAAACCCGCCGCCGAGCTGCGGGCCATGTTTGCCGAGGCCGGCATTACCCCTGAGTCACAAGTCGTTACCTATTGACAGGGGGGTATCCGTGCGGCGCACGGACTCTTCACCCTGCGGTTGATTGGTTTTGACACGGTCCGGAACTATGACGCCTCGTGGGCCGAGTGGGGCAATCGGGAGGATCTGCCGCTCGAAAAGGACTAGCGGGCCAGGAGAGGAATGGCCGCCAGGGCCAGCGCGCCGGCGACCAGAATGACCCCGATCCCCCAGGCCGGCGCCCGGTGTCGGTCGAGTGTTGCGCCACAGTAGACGCACGCGGACAGGAACGAGCCGCCGGTCACATACACCCGGTTCCACTTGTGGCACGCCGGGCAGCGAGGTTTGGGACGGCTTTGAAAAAGGGCAGCGAGTTGAGCCACGATACTATCCTCACCAGACGCTGGCCCAGCCTAGCATAGGCCGGTCGTGGCGTCGAGATCGGCCGGCCGCTGCCGCCCCTTCAGCGACGCGTTTCCGCTCGGTGGCGCTGACCCAGACGGGGCGTCACCACGGCCATGAGCTGGGGGTGGAGGAGCCGATTGCTGGCCACCAGCCCCTGCAGCAGGGTGGTGGCCTGGTTGAACACCACCGGCTTGCCACTCAGCGTGGTGAGCAGACCGCCGGCCTCTTCGATCAGCATGGCGCCGGCACACAGGTCCCACTCGTTCTTGGGCACCAGGGTAAAGGTCGCATCGGCCTCGCCCTTGGCAATGGCAGCCAGCTTATGCGCCATCCCGCCTGCGGGCCGGGCGCGGAAAAGGGACTGAAACGGGCGCCATTCGCCCCGTTTTGTCTCTGAGCGGCTGGACAGCACCGTGGCCTCGGCCAGACGCTCGGTCGGGCTGACGCGCAGCCGTGTGTCGCCCGTGTCGCCCGTTCGACGCCAGGCGCCCTGGTCGCGCGCGGCCCACACCAGCTCGTCCAGGGTCGGGTAGTAGATCACGCCCAGCAGCGGCCGGCCGTCCTCGATCAGGCCGATCGAGACGGCGAACTCGGGGATTTTGTCAATAAACTCCTTGGTCCCGTCGAGCGGATCAACAACCCACACACGGCGTTTTGACAGACGGTCCGGGGAGTCGGTGGTTTCTTCCGACAGCCAGCCGTCGTGCGGAAAGGCGCGGTGGACGATCTGATGGATGCGGTGGTTGGCCTGACGGTCGGCAAGCGTGACCGGGCTGTCGTTGTGTTTGTAGTCCACGCGGTACTTCGTTTCATACACCGCCCGAATCACCGTCCCGGCCGCCTGGGCGGCGGCCACGGCGGTGGTTTTTTCACGCGCCAGCCGGTCTGTCATACGCCCTACATCCCCAGCACATAGGCAAACATGAGCGGAGCCACAATCGACGCGTCGGATTCGATGATATAGCGCGGGGTCTCCACCCCGAGTTTGCCCCAGGTGATTTTTTCATTCGGCACCGCCCCCGAGTACGAACCATAGCTGGTCGTGGAATCGCTGACCTGGCAGAAATAGCTCCACAACGGGGTCTGGGTGCGGCGCAGATCCTGGATGAGCAGCGGCACGACACAGATCGGAAAGTCGCCCGCGATCCCCCCGCCGATCTGATAAAAGCCGATTGGGCTGGTCCGGCACACCTCCTCATACCACTCGGCCAGAAAGCGCATGTACTCAGTGCCGTTGCGGACCGTCTGGGTGCTGGCGAGCTTGCCCGTCATACAATGGCTGGCAAACACGTTGCCGGTGGTCGAATCTTCCCAACCCGGCACGACGATAGGCAGATTTTTCTCCATGGCGGCCAGCAGCCACGAGTCCTTGGGGTCGATCTGGTAGGAGGCTTGCAGCGCGCCGGAGCGAAGAATCTGATAAAAATATTCGTGCGGAAAGTAGCGCTCACCCCGCCGTTCGGCTTCCAGCCACGCCTCGAGGATGGCCACCTCTACCCGTCGCATGGCCTCGTCCTCGGGGATGCAGGTGTCGGTGACCCGATTCATATGCCGCTCCAGCAGGTCGGCTTCCTGAGCCGGGGTGAGGTCGCGGTAGTGGGGCACGCGTTCATAGTCATTGTGGGCAACCAGGTTAAACACATCTTCTTCGAGGTTGGCCCCGGTGCAGGATATGGCGTGTACGCAGTCCTGACGGATCATCTCGGCCAGCGACAGACCGATTTCCGCCGTACTCATGGCGCCGGCCATGGCCACCAGCATCTTGCCGCCCCGGTCGAGGTGACGCTTATAGGCGTCTGCAGCCTCGATCAGGCTGGCCGCATTAAAATGACGGAAGTGGTGTTTGAGAAAGTCGGTCACCGGCTGACTGCTCATACGCGCCTCCCTGCTCCAGACACGGACGGGCCACCCGCAGGCTAGCATCCCGCTCCCGCACCGGCTAGCCCGAACCACCTCAGGCGCCGATGTCTGACGGCTTGAGACACGCCCGCAGCAATTCCACGGCGACCTCGGGTGACGGCTCGGCACACGCCTGGCGTAAGCGCCGTCCGTGTGGACTTGGCGCCAAGGCCGCCCGCATCAGCCGCCGAAAATCGACCCGGAGCTGGGCGCTGTACAGCAGCCGGAGCAGCGCCAGCCGAATGGCATAGGCGTCTATGGCTTCTCCGGCCCGTAGCTGGGGAGGCTGGTAGGCACACGTTTCGTGCAGGTAGGCGGCCGTTTCGGCGGGAACGTGGGCGTCGATTGAGCGCCCGCTGGCCAGCGCGTGCCGAACGGTAGTGGCCGACAGGTCGTTGAGAGCGCTTGCCGCTGCGGACAGCCCAAAGAAACGGATGGCCGGGCGAAAGACCCGATTGGCCGGCTGGGCCAGCAGCCGGCGGAACGCGGCCTGGTCCAGCTCTCCCCGGTTGGCGACGATCAGACCGGCCAACTCGAACAGTTCGCGCAGGGACGCGTCTCTATCCTGGTAATAGCGGGGGTCGAGGATCTGAACCAGCTTGTCCATACCGGTCAGGAAACACAGCTCGGTGTCCGGTCCCAACAGGCGGCGGAAGGCGCGGGCCTGTTCGACGTATAAGCCGCGGTTGACCAGCGCCACACTCATCGACGGTCGGCCGGCGGCGTAGAGTGACAGCAGGGCCAGGCGATCCTCAAGACCCAGGCCGGTCACCTGTTCTTTATCGACGGTGCGCGTGGCCAGGCTCAGAAACACCTGGTCGAGTCGCCAGGTATGACAGACCTGTTCGGCCAGCTGGCTGTGGGCCAGGGTCAGGGGATTGAATGAGCCGCACAGAATACCGGCGCGACGGGAGCGACGGCTCGGTCCGGACGCAAGCACCCGCACCTGGGGCGGTGCGCCAGGATCCAGGCTGGTGACGGCCTCGCGCAGGGAAAACAGACGGCCCAGGTCATAGACGGCTCGGCTGACCTGGGACGCGCTGGAGGATGGCTGACTCACACGACACGGCTCTCCGTGGCGGGCAGCTTATAATCCCCCAGCCGACAGGGCAAGCTGTGCGGCCGGTCGCCGCTCCGTACTGATTGACCGGCTCTTTCCGTCCGTGATACCGTCTGGCCATGTCCGTGCGGCTCCGGTCGGGAGGGCTCTCCCGGCTTTCCATTCTTCTTTTCGGCCTGCTGTCGGCCTGCGCAGCCCGCAGCCCCACTCCGCCCCCACCCCGTCCGCCCGTTGCTCCCGTCCTCGCTCCGACGGCAGCCACCATCCCCGGTAGTCCGGTGGTCTTGAGCGCCAAGGAGCGCGCCCTGGCCCACTTTCTCACCAGCCGTGTGGCCCAGACGCGGGGCGATTACGATACGGCGCTGAGCAGCCTGGCCCGCGCGGTCGAGCTCGACCCCGATACGGCCCTGCTGCGCTTTCGTCTGGCCAAGCTGTATGTGCGGATGGGAAAGACCGAACAGGCCCTGCAACACTGTCGGATCGTGGTCGAACAAGAGCCCGAGCATCTTGAGGCGCAGATGTTCTTGGCCGGTCTGCTGTCTTCGACGCGTCAGGAAGACGAGGCTGCGGCAGTCTACGAGGCCGTCCTCGAGCGGCAACCTGACAACCAGGAGCCCTACCTGTATCTGGGCACCTTGTACGCCAAGCAACAGCGCTTTGAAAAAGCCTCGGCGGTGCTGCTGGCGCTGGTTGAGCGCTACCCGCGCTCGCTGCTGGGCTATTACTACCTGGGGCAGATTTCGGCTGCGGCCGGCCAACTCGATACGGCCGAAACCTACTACAAAAAGGCCCTGACACTGAACCACAGCTCGGAAATGGTGCTGCTCGATCTGGCACTGGTGTACGAGATGCAGGAGCAGCTTGACCGCGCCCGCGACATGTATCAGCAGGCGCTCGACCTCAACCCCGACAGCGAGCAGGCGCGCAAACGCCTGGGACGCTTATTTCTTGAGGAAAAAGATCTCGACGGCGCCCTGGAGCAGTTTCGTGAGCTGGAAAAGATCCAGGAGCGGATTCAGGCCGACCCCCAGGAGACCCGGCTGCGCATCAGCCTGATCTACAGCGAGAAGGGCGAGTACGACCGGGCGGTCACCGAGCTGAATCTGGTCCTGACCGCCCAGCCCGACAACGCCCGGGCGCGTTACTTCCTGGGCGTCATCCTGACCGAGGCCGAGGAAGACGACAAAGCCATCGGCGAGTTGCTCAAGATCCCGACCGATACCGACTACTACGCCGATGCGCGTCTGTATCTGAGCCATATCTACCGGCGCCAGAAGAAGCTGGCCCAGGCCATTGCCGAGGCCACCCACGTCCTGGGGGTGAAGCAGGATAACCTTGAGGTGCTGGAATATCTGGCCAGCCTGGAGCGAGAGAACGGGAATCGACCCCGGGCGATCCAAATCCTCGAAAGAATGATCAGCCTGGCTCCCACCAACGACGTCTACCATTTTACGCTGGGAGCCATCTACGACGAACACAAAGATAAAGCCCGCTGTGTCGCCCATATGCAGAAAGCGATTGACCTCAACCCGGAGAACTCTGCGGCGCTGAATTATCTGGGCTATACCTGGGCCGAGCAGGGCGTTCGTCTCGATGAGGCCGAGGATCTCATTCGCCGGGCGTTGCAGGTCGAGCCCGACGACGGCTTTTATATCGACAGCCTGGGCTGGGTGTATTACCAGCGTGGGGAGTATCCCGAGGCCGTCAAGTATCTGGAGCGGGCCGTCGAGCTGGTCAACGATGATCCGACGATTACCGAGCACCTGGGCGATGCCTACGAGAAGGTCGGCCGGATCGGCGACGCGTCCCGCACGTATCGGGCGGCCCTGGACCAGGCGACCGAGAGCGATCAGCACCGACGCCTGCGGGATAAGATTGACAGCTTAGCCCAGCCCGGTCAGGAGACGCGTTCTTCCGGACTCGAATAAAAGAGTAAACGTGTCCTCCAACCACATGAGCATGTTGACACGTGTACTCTTTCGGGGGGGCTGAGCGCATGGTCGAGTCAGCCCGATCTTTCGGATTGATCCGGCCGGCCTGTGTGCTGCTGATATGTGTGCTGGGCGCCTGCGGTGTCCGCCCGCCGCCGTCTCCGTCTCCGCCGCCATCCTCTCCCCCGTCCGTTTCCAGAGCGAGGGCATTCCTTGACCAACTGCACGACCGGCGCCAGACGCTCGTGCGCGTTCGCGGCTTGGCCCGGGTGAGCTATGCCGGTCCGCACGGAAAAGGCACGGCCAGGCAGGCGATTGCGATTGCCACACCGGACCGGTTCCGGTTCGAGCTTTTCTCTGCGCTTGGTCTGGCCGCCCTCACCAGTTGTAACGGTCAGCGTCTGGCCGCCTATTTCCCGCACGACAAAGTGGTCTACCGGGGGCAGGCTGACCCGCTGACAATTGCCCGCTTTACCCAGGTCTTGCTGTCGGCCCGCGAGGTGGTCAATCTGTTGCGCGGTGTCCCTGCCCTGCCTCCGCCCGAGGCCGCCTGGTCGGAGTCTTTCGACCGGCAGTCCGGCTGGCATCGCCTGGAGCTGAGCGTGGCCGAGGTCGAGACCCACCGGGTGTGGTTCGAGCCCACCACGTCCGTCCTACGGCGTTGGGACAGACTCACGCCGCAGGGGCAACTCGTCAGCCGGGTCGACTTCGGTCGCTATCAGACAGTTCAGCGTCAGACGTTTCCGTTCGAGATCAGCCTGTCCGATGTGTCCGGACGACAGCAGGTGACGGTTGTGTATGAACAGGTCGAACTCGACCCGCCCCTGTCCGACGAACTGTTCTCCCTGGGTCTGATTCCCGGAGTCCAGGAGGTGTGGATCGATCCGGGCAATGTGGAGCCGCGCCAGGGCCGGAGCAATGGGCGCTAGGATTCCGTGTCCGACACGCTGGCCGCGTTTGGCTCGGTCACGGGCAGCACGTTTTGGGCTGCTCCGGCTCGCTCGAACTCGGGCACCTTCTTGACCACGAAGTCGACCGCTCTGCCCTCGTCGAGGGTTTCAAAGGCGAACCCCGGCTCGATGTCGGTAATGTGAAAAAAGTAGTCCTGTCCGTCAGCGCCCTGGATAAAGCCGAAACCGCGTTCGGCGACCTTTTTCTTGATCAGGCCTCTGAGCGCTGCGCCGAGCTGGGCCTGAGCGCCGGCCTCGCCCGCTGCGTCATTACCGCTCAGATACTCGTGTTGGATTTCCTGCCGTTGCTGGGCAAACGCTTCCCGACACACGTCGCAGAAGAATTTCTGACCTTTGCGCGGGTGGAAAGTCGTCCACACCCGGCGGTCGCCGGCGTGGCCGGGCGACTGGCAGTCGAGTTGGTGGCGTTCGTATTTGAGTTCCAGGCGGTGGAGGAGGTCGTCCAGCCAGATGATATCAAAATCCTTGACCCCGGCTTCGTCTCGAGGGTCGGCGAACTCCGGCGCGCAGCTGCCCTGAATGCTGACCAGCGCCACCTGTTTGCCCAGCCGACGAGCGTGCTGCAAGACCGGTTTGAAATCCTGATCGCCAACCACGGCCACGGCAATATCGTAGGCGTTGGGCATGGCGGCGTAGTACAGGATGGAGGTGGCCAGGGAAATATCCACGCATTTTTCTTTGGGTTCGAACGGATCGCTGGGGTCGCGATCAACCCGGCGCAGGCGCCGACCGCGAAAGTTGATTGGGAAGGTCTCCAGCTCGTAGTGGTACTCTTCTTTGAGCCGAAAGAAGAAATCGAGCCGACGCTGGACGACCTCGTGGTCCTGCGGGTCATAGTTGGCGGCATAGCTGCCGAACAGGTAGGTGCGGACGACGTGGACGTCGAGCTCGTTCAGCTGACTCCGAAGCTCTTCGGCCAGGACCTGAGGCAGACGGCCAAAGTCGAGTTGAAAGTCTCCCTTGCCATACGAATCGGCCAGACGGGGCGTGTTCGAGTACAGCCACGTCCCATCAATGAACAGCATTATTTTGAGCATTGTTTGTCTTCTTCTGACTGGTGTCCCCGTCTTGGAGGTAGACGAGGGCAAAGCCCACCTGGGAGAGGCTGAAGGTTTTATTCGTCCGGACCCGGACCGACGCCGCTCCCTGGCCAAAGCCGGACAGTTCGGTCGTCCAGTCCGGATAGGCGTTAAAGGTATTGACGTGATTGACATCTTGGACCGGCAGTAAGATGACGGCATGGGCACCGAGCTGACAGGCTTCAAAACGGATCAGGTGTTGCATGCGGGGCAGCTCGTCCTGTTCGTTGCCGTAGGACCAGATTTGGGCAATGGTTTCGTGGGCTCTGTCGGGCGGGGTTTGGAGGACCGCCATCTGACAATCGTGGGGGCGGGGGCTGGGGTAGACCGGCGCGGTTCTCTGCACCCAGGCCACCGGTTTGCCCTTGGGCGAACACGCCGTTAGCAGACATCCCGACACGACCAGCAGACAGCAGCAGATGAGGTGCATGGCTCGCCTTCCTTTGTGGGCCGGAGTCAGCCAAGTGCCCCCACCATAAACCGCCTGACCGGACGGTGCAAGCGCCGCTGCGCCACACCAGCAACGACAGGCGAGAGCTGGACCGAGAAGGGACACACCACCTCTGCGGCATCGGTCTGCCGCACGATGACCTCGACCTGCCAGCTGTCGGTGTACAACCGCAGGCCGCCGGTCGACCGATAGCGACCCTCTCCTATCGGCGTGGCAACGAGTGTCGTGGTCGTGCTGCCCAGGGTGCCCAACTCCAGCAGCGGGGTGAAGGCAAACACCACCCGGCTGACCGCGGTCAGCGGCTGGCCGGCGCTATCTCGGATGGCTGCGGTATAGGTGGGTGTGTCGGCCTGTCCGTAGCTCAGGGTGAAACGGACCTGCAAGTCGCCGCAGGTCTGGGTCTGAGCCTGAGAGGGCGGCGGTGGACGAAAACTGGGCTGGGGAGCGGTGGCGCACGAGACGAGCAGGGCGCCTGCCAGACCCAGCCCGGCGCACAACCGGCCCGGGCAAACCGGCCGGCCACAGACCGCCGATGCCTCCGACGCGGGGTGCCGGGAGAAGGTCATCGGCGGCTCAGGCGGTTCCGACGAGGGAGGCGTGGGGGACCGACCCCGGCGCCGCGTCGGGCAGGCGATGGGCGGTCTGCCAGGCGGCCAGGTCGGACAGCGCCCGCTGGGCCAGGGCGGCCTTTTTTTCGCGTCCCCGCAAGCGTCGCGAGAGGGGGGGAAACAGGCCGTAGTTGGTGTTCATGGGCTGAAACTCGCGGCGTTCGCTGCTGGTGACATAGGTGAACAGGGAGCCCAAGGCGGTCGTCGCCGGGGCGACCAGGAGCGGTGTCTGTTGGGCGTAGCGGGCGGCGTTCAGCCCCGCCAGCAGACCGGCTGCGGCCGACTCCAAATAGCCCTCTACCCCGACCATCTGGCCGGCAAAGAACAGGTCGGCGCGGTCCCGAAACTGTAGGGTCGGTTTCAGCAGCCGGGGGGAGTCGATAAAGGTGTTGCGGTGCAGGCTGCCCAGACGCACAAACTCGGCCGCCTCCAAACCCGGGATGGTCCGAAACACCCGGCGCTGTTCCGGGTAGCTCATCTTGGTCTGAAAGCCGACCATACCCCACAGGCTGCCGGCTCGGTCGTCCTGGCGCAGTTGGACAACCGCATAGGGGCGACTGCCCGTGCGCGGGTCGCTGAGGCCGACCGGCTTCAGCGGTCCAAAGGCCAGGGTGTCTCTGCCGCGTCGGGCCATTTCCTCGATCGGCAGGCAGCCCTCAAAATACACCGCCCGCTCAAACTCTTTGGTCTCGACCTTGCGGGCCGCCACAATGTCGTCAACGAGACGCTCATACTCGTCCCGGCTGAGCGGGCAGTTCAGATAGTCGTCACCGCCACGATCATAGCGGGAAGCCCGAAACACAACTGCCTGATTGATGGAGTCGGCCTGAATGATGGGAGAGATGGCATCGTAAAAATACAGATAGTCCCTGCCAAGCAGGGCCTGTAAGCGGGCCGACAGGGCGGGCGAGGTCAGGGGACCGGTGGCCACGACTGTGACGCCGCTCGGTAGGCGGTCAACCTCTTGGCGCCGGATCTCGATCAGCGGATGACCGCTCAGCGCCTGACCCACCGTGCGCGAAAACACCTCCCGGTCCACGGCCAGGGCCTGGCCGGCGGGAACCCGCGAGGCATCCGCCGCGCGCATAATCAAGGAGCCCAGGTGGCGCATTTCCTGTTTGAGCAGTCCGACTGCGGTTGTCAGCGACGCGCTGCGCAGAGAGTTGGAACACACCAACTCGGCAAAGCCGTCCGTGTGATGGGCGGCGGTCGGCCGCACCGGCCGCATTTCGTACAGACGCACGGCCAGGCCGGATTGGGCGATTTGCCACGCGGCTTCGCTGCCGGCCAGCCCACCGCCAATGACTGTGATGGTTTGCATACCGGGTCAAAGCTCAGAAAACGGGCTCATCATACCGAACGGAGCATTGCCGCCATTCATCGTTCTGCATTCAGCGTTCCTCTTCAGCCGGCCGCCTGTTCGACCGGCGGCTCGACTGTGGGCAGTTCCTGCTCCAGCGGTGCGGTATAGTCGCACTCGTCACGAAAAAAGCGCCGAACCGTACCGGCCCGTTTGGTTGTTTTTTCAACCACAAAGGGCGCCTGACACTGTGGGCAGGGCGTGGGTACGGGTTTGTCCCACAGGGCAAACTTGCACTTGGGGTAGCGGTTGCAGCTGTAGAAGGTCTTGCCGCGCCGGGACTGCTTCTGGTGCAGCTCGCCCTGCTGACAGTCCGGGCAGGCGATACCCAGGGATACGGCTGCGGCCCGGCCCGGCTTTTTGATCGTCTTGCACTCCGGATAGCCCGAACAGCCCAGAAACTTGCCATACCGACCAAAGCGGACCTGCATGGGCCGGCCACACTCCTCGCAGGTTTCATCGGTCTGGGTCTCGGCCGTATCTTGGGGCACGATGCGTCCCTGTTCGTCGCGGCTGAAATTGCAAGTGGCGGTGCAATCGGGGTAGTTGGTACAGGCCAGGAACTCACCGTTGCGGCCCTGCTTGATGACCAGCTTACCATCAGAGCATTCCTGACAGGCGAGGTCGGTCTGGGTTTCTTGTTTGTCTCGGGGCACGATCTGACCCTGTTCGTCCCGGCTGAAGTTGCGGGTAGCGGTGCAATCGGGGTAGTTGGTACAGGCCAGGAACTCACCGTTGCGGCCCCACTTGATGACCAGCTTGCCGTTCGCACATTCGTTGCAGTCGAGGTCGGTCGGCGTGCCCACGCCTTTGACATCCCGCATCTCTTTTTCAGCCCGTTCGAGGCTGGCCGAAAAGGGTTGGTAGAAACGTGCAATGGCCTGCTGCCAATGCTCGTTCCCGTCTTCGATTTTATCCAGGATTGCTTCCATGTCGGCGGTGAACTCGGCGTTCAGAATACCCGGGAAGGACTCGACCAGGAGTTCGGTGACCAGCATGCCGAGGTCGGTCGGCCGCAAGCGCCGCTGCTCGTCTTCAGAGACGTACTCTTTATTGAGAATCGTACTCATAATTGACGCGTAGGTTGACGGACGACCAATCCCGTCCTCTTCCAGCTCTTTGATCAGCGTGGCCTGGGTAAAGCGGGGTGGCGGCTGGGTGAAGTGCTGATTGGGCGTCACGTTCAGCAGGGTCAGGATTTCCCCCTCAGTCAGCGGCGGCAGCTGCTTCTCTTCGTCCTCATCGGCCTTGGTTGTATCGTCTGTCCCTTCCGCATAAACACGCAGAAACCCATCGAAGCGCATGACTTGACCGGTGGCTCGGAACACACAGTCATTGGCCGCAATATCAACACTGGTCTGTTCAAACTCGGCCGGGGCCATCTGGCTGGCCAGAAACCGGTTCCAGATCAGGGTATAGAGTCTGAGTTCTTCCGGCTTGAGATACGGAGCGACCGACTCCGGGGTGTGCTCCAGGGAGGTCGGACGGATCGCCTCATGGGCCTCCTGGGCGCTCTTTGCTGAGCGGTAGCTGTTCGGTCGTTCGGGGACATATCGGGCGCCATAGCTGGCGGTCAGATACTCGCGCGCGGCCGCCGTCATCTGGGGCGAGATGCGCGGCGAATCCGTCCGCATATACGTGATCAGTCCAACCTCTCCCTCGGTTCCGAGTTTCACCCCCATGTACAGGCGCTGGGCGATGCCCATGGTCCGACTGGGAGCGAAACGCAGCTTCCGGGATGCCTCTTGCTGGAGGCGCGAGGTGATGAACGGCGGGG